>NZ_JBHZDA010000055.1:43637-48971 GCF_042755665.1 Streptomyces sp. NPDC059142 | reverse complement strand
GCGCCCCCCGCGGGGCCGGGGGGGAACACAGGCGGGGGGCCGCCCCCCCGGCGCCCCCGCCCCGCCTCCTGCGTACCGGATCAGCCGGTGCCGACCTCGGAACGGTCACCGCCCCACAGGGTGTGGAACGAGCCCTCGCGGTCCGTGCGCCGGTAGGTGTGCGCCCCGAAGAAGTCGCGCTGGCCCTGGGTCAGCGCGGCGGGCAGCCGCTCGGCGCGCAGCGCGTCGTAGTACGCGAGCGCCGCGGCGAAGCCCGGCGTCGGCACACCCTGGTGCACCGCGGAGGCGACCACCGCGCGCCAGTCGTCCTGGGCCGCGCCGATCTCCTCGGCGAACTGCTTGTCGGAGAGCAGGCTCGGCAGGTCGCGCTGCGCGTCGTACGCCTCACGGATCCGGTCGAGGAACGCGGCGCGGATGATGCACCCCTCGCGCCAGATGGCGGCGATCGAGCCGAGGTCGAGGTCCCAGCCGTACTCGGCGCTGCCCGCCTGGAGCTGGTGGAAGCCCTGCGTGTACGACACGATCTTCGACGCGTACAGCGCCTGCTCGACCTGGTCGGCGAAGCGGGCGGCCTCGGCCTCGTCCAGCGGCGCCGCCGTCGGACCCGGCAGCGTACGGGACGCCTCCCGGAGCCCGGCGTGGCCGGAGAGCGAACGGGCGAAGACCGCCTCGGCGATCCCCGAGACCGGGACGCCCAGGTCCAGGGCGATCTGCACGGTCCAGCGGCCGGTGCCCTTCTGCTCGGCCTGGTCGGTCACGACGTCCACGAACGGCGTGCCGGTCGCCTCATCCGTATGGGCCAGCACCTCGGCCGTGATCTCGATCAGATACGAGTCGAGACGGCCGGTGTTCCACGACTTGAAGGTCTCCGCGATCTTCGCGGGGGAGTAGCCGGCGACGGAGCGCAGCAGGTGGTACGCCTCCGCGATGAGCTGCATGTCGGCGTACTCGATGCCGTTGTGCACCATCTTGACGAAGTGGCCGGCGCCGTCGGGGCCGATGTGGGTGCAGCAGGGCGTGCCGTCCTTCGCCTTGCCGGAGATCTTCTCCAGCATCGGGCCGAGCGAGGCGTACGACTCGGTGGAGCCGCCCGGCATGATGCTCGGTCCGTGCAGCGCGCCCTCCTCGCCGCCGGAGATGCCGACACCGACGAAGTGGATCCCGCGCTCGCGCAGGTCCTTCTCGCGCCGGCGGGTGTCCGCGAAGTGGGCGTTGCCGCCGTCGATGATGACGTCGCCCTCCTCCAGCAGCGGGGCGAACTCCTCGATCACGGCGTCCGTCGGGTCGCCGGCCTTCACCATGATGACCAGCCGGCGGGGCCGCTCCAGCGCCGCCACGAACTCCTCGGCCGACTCCGCGGCGACGAACGTGCCCTCGTCGCCGAACTCGTCCACCAGGGCACGGGTCTTCGACGCGGTGCGGTTGTGCAGAGCCACGGTGAAACCGTTGCGGGCGAAGTTCCGGGCCAGGTTGCGGCCCATCACCGCGAGCCCCGTGACACCGATCTGGGCTGTACCACTCATGCGTGTGCTCCTGGATATCCGTCGAATTGTGCCGTGCACGGCCAGTAAAGACCCCCGCACCCGGGCGCGCCAAGAAAAACCCGCGGGCGGGGCGCCGTCCGGGCCGGGCCGCCGGGGAGGGATACGTACCTCCGAACACGGCCGTTCACCGCGTCCGCTCCCACGCGCGCCCGCCGCGCGACGCGCCCCGGCCCGCTGCCCGGATCTGCCCGCCGCTGCCCGGAAACGGGCTCCGTTTGCGGGCACGGGCTGGACCGCACCGGGCGCCGATCGGGCACCGCGGTGCCGCCATTCGGGCAGTGATCCGCGCAACACCGACCCCGTCAAGCGGTGTGACCAGGGCATACGTTCTTGGTCAAACGGGCAGACTCGGACTCACTCAATGCTGTGAAGAGCCTGGTCGCAGCGGGTTCCCTGCTTGTACAAACGACGCATGAGCCCGAACGGGTGCTGAGCCGCAGCAAGCAGGGAAGTGTGTGGTCGTGGACACCGACGAGCGTCGACGAGAAATCCTGGAGATCGCCCGCAGTGACGGGTCGGTGGAAGTCACCGCGCTGGCCGGGCGGCTCCAGGTCGCCAAGGAGACCGTACGGCGGGACCTGCACGCCCTGGAGGGGCACGGGCTGGTACGGCGCACCCACGGCGGGGCCTACCCCGTGGAGAGCGCCGGATTCGAGACGACCCTGGCCGTACGGACCACCCGGCTCGTCCCCCAGAAGTCCCGGATCGCCGCGGCGGCAGCCGATCTGCTCGGCGACGCCGAGACGGTCTTCGTCGACGAGGGGTTCACCCCCCAGCTCGTCGCCGAGGCGCTGCCCCGCGACCGGCCGCTGACCGTGGTCACCGCGTCCCTCGCCGTGGCCACCGCCCTCGCCGACGCCGAGAAGATCGCCGTCCTGCTCCTCGGCGGCCGGGTACGCGGCTCCACGATGGCCACCGTCGACCACTGGACCACCCGGATGCTCTCCGAATTCGTCATCGACCTGGCGTACGTCGGGGCGAACGGCATCTCGCGCGAGTACGGGCTCACCACCCCCGACCCCGCCGTCAGCGAGGTGAAGGCCCAGGCGATGCGCAGCGCCCGCCGCAGGGTCTTCACCGGGATCCACACCAAGTTCGGCGCGGTGAGCTTCTGCCGCTTCGCGGAGGTCGGCGACTTCGAGTCCATCGTCACGGACTCGGGGCTGCCCTCGGCGGAGGCCCAGCGGTACTCACTGCTGGGACCGCAGGTCATACGCGTCTGACGGCGGACCCGTGCCCGAGCACCCACCGCACCACCCCTGACATTCCGTCACCCTCGCGGAGCACCGGACACCCCGGCGCGCCGCCCTCCCTCTCACCATCCCCCACTTCCCACCCGAACAATCAGGAGATCTCACATGCACTTCCAACAACGACGTCGTGGAGTCCGCATGCGTATAGGCGCGAGCGTGGCCTTGACGGCGCTTCTCGCGGGGTGCAGTGGCGCGGGTGGGGGTTCCTCCGCCGGCGGCGACGACACGCTCAACGTGCTCATGGTGAACAACCCGCAGATGGTCGACCTCCAGAAGCTGACCGCGGCCAACTTCACCAAGGAGACCGGCATCAAGGTGAACTTCACCGTGCTGCCGGAGAACGACGTCCGTGACAAGATCACTCAGGACTTCTCGAACCAGGCCGGCCAGTACGACGTCGCCACCATCAGCAACTTCGAGGTGCCGTTCTTCGCGAAGAACGGGTGGCTGCACGCGCTCGACGAGTACACCGACAAGGACAAGAAGTTCGACCAGGGCGACATACTCAAGCCCCTCTCCGACTCCCTCACCGCGGAGGACGGCAAGCTCTACGGCCAGCCCTTCTACGGTGAGTCGTCCTTCCTGATGTACCGCAAGGACGTCTTCGAGGCCAAGAAGCTGACCATGCCCGACAAGCCCACCTGGCAGCAGGTCGCGGACCTCGCCGCCAAGGCGGACGGCGCGGAGAAGGGCATGAAGGGCATCTGTCTGCGCGGGCTGCCCGGCTGGGGCGAGGTCATCGCCCCGCTGACGACCGTGGTCAACACCATGGGCGGCACCTGGTTCACCAAGGACTGGGAGGCCCAGCTCGACTCGCCCGAGTTCACCAAGGCCACCCAGTTCTACGTCGACCTGGTGCGCGAGCACGGTGAGGCCGGTGCCCCGCAGGCCGGTTACGCCGAGTGCCTCAACAACATGACCCAGGGCAAGTCGGCCATGTGGTACGACGCCACCGCCGGCGCCGGCTCGCTGGAGGCCAAGGGCTCCCCGGTCAAGGGCAAGATCGGCTACGTGCCGGCCCCGGTCGACAAGACGGACAGCTCCGGCTGGCTCTACACCTGGGCCTGGGGCATGCAGAAGGCGTCCACGAAGACCGACAGCGCCTGGAAGTTCATCTCCTGGGCGTCCAGCAAGGAGTACGAGGCCCTCGCCGGTGAGAAGGTCGGCTGGTCGAACGTCCCGGCCGGCAAGCGCGCCTCCACGTACGAGAACCCGGACTACCTGAAGGAAGCCGCCGCGTTCGCCGAGGTGACCAAGAACGCCATCGCCAACGCCAACCCGACCGACCCGGGCACCCAGCCCCGTCCCACCGTCGGCATCCAGTTCGTCGACATCCCCGAGTTCACCGACCTCGGCACCAAGGTCTCGCAGGAGATCAGTGCCGCCATCGCCGGCAAGAAGACCGTGGCCGAAGCGCTGAAGAACTCGCAGGCGCTGGCCGAAAAGGTGGGCAAGGACCAGAAGTGAGTACCTCCGTCAGCACACCCCCACACTCCCCGGCCGGAGCGCCGCGCCCCACCGCGTCGCCCAAGGCCGGCCGGGGAGGCCGGGCCCGCGCCTGGGCCACCCGGGCCCCCCTCCTGCCCGCCCTGATCTTCCTGATCGCGGTCACCCAGCTGCCCTTCGTGGCCACCCTGGTGATCTCGCTCTTCGACTGGAACTCGCTCGCCCCCGACGACCGCAGCTTCGCCGGTCTCAGCAACTACGGCTCGGTCTTCACCGACGCGAGCCTGCGCGAGTCGGTGTTCACCACCGTGCTGCTCACGGCGACCGTCGTGATCGCCAGCGTGGTGCTCGGACTGCTGCTCGCGCTCCTGCTCGACCGCAAGTTCATCGGCCGCGGCTTCGTCCGTACGCTGCTGATCACGCCGTTCCTGCTGGTGCCGGTCTCGGCGGCGCTCATGTGGAAGCACGTCCTCTACAACCCCGAGTACGGCCTCCTCAACGGCGGCTGGGCCTGGTTCACCGGGCTCTTCGGTGTGGAGAACCCCACCCAGCCCGACTGGATCTCCGACATGCCGCTGCTCGCGGTCGAGGCCGCGCTGATCTGGCAGTGGACGCCGTTCATGATGCTCATCCTGCTCGCCGGGCTCCAGAGCAGGCCCGCCGAGATCATGGAGGCGGCCAAGCTGGACGGCGCGACCGGATGGCAGATGTTCGGCTATCTGACCCTGCCCCATCTGCGCCGCTACCTCGAACTGGGCATCCTGCTCGGCTCGATCTACATCGTGCAGAACTTCGACGCCGTGTTCACCCTCACCTCCGGGGGCCTCGGCACCGCGAACCTGCCGTACACCATCTACCAGACCTTCTACCAGGCTCACGAGTACGGACTGGCCTCCGCCGCCGGAGTCGTCGTCGTGATCGGCACGATCGTGATCGCGACCTTCGCCCTGCGCGTCGTCTCGTCCCTCTTCAGTGAGGAGGCGAACCGCGCGTGAGTGCTCTCTCCGTTTCCACCACAGGTGGGGGGGCGCCCCCCCCCCCCCACCCGAAAGACCCCCCCCCCCCCCCCCCGCCGGCCGGGCGGGCCGGGC
>NZ_JBHZDA010000055.1:40912-43627 GCF_042755665.1 Streptomyces sp. NPDC059142 | reverse complement strand
GCCGCCGGGGGCTGTCACCGCCCGGGCCGGGTGGGCGCGCCCCGGGCGGCGTGCGCCCTCCCCGCGCCCCCCCCCGCGCGGCCCCCCCCCCCCCCCCCCTCGACAAGTACGCCCCCGCCGCCCGGCGGGCCAGGCGGCGCTCCGCCGGACTGGGCCTGCTGGCCTGGATCGTCGGCATCGTCTTCTGCCTGCCGGCGCTCTGGATGCTGCTCACCTCCTTCCACTCGGAGGCCGACGCGGCGACCAACCCGCCCTCCCTCACCGCCGGGCTCACCCTCGACAGCTACCGGGTGTTCTTCGGCGAGGGCGGCGGCGCGAGCCCCTGGCCGCCGCTGATCAACTCCGTGACCGCGTCGCTCTTCTCCACGCTCTTCGTCCTCCTGCTGGCCCTGCCGGCGGCGTACGCGCTCTCCATCAAGCGCGTGGAGAAGTGGACGGACGTCATGTTCTTCTTCCTCTCCACGAAGATGCTGCCGGTGGTCGCCGGGCTGCTGCCCGTCTACCTCTTCGCGAAGAACGTCGGCATGCTGGACAACATCTGGCTGCTGGTCATCCTCTACACCTCGATGAACCTGCCGATCGCGGTGTGGATGATGCAGTCCTTCCTCGCGGACGTACCGGTCTCCATCATCGAGGCCGCGCAGGTGGACGGGGCCCGGCTGCCCACCGTCCTGCTGCGGGTGGTGGCCCCGGTCGCCGCCCCCGGTATCGCGGCGACCTCGCTGATCTGCTTCATCTTCAGTTGGAACGAGCTGCTCTTCGCCCGGGTGCTCACCGGGGTGACGGCGCAGACCGCCCCCGTGTTCCTGACGGGCTTCGTCACCAGCCAGGGGCTCTTCCTCGCCCAACTGTGCGCGGCCTCCGTCGTTGTCTCCCTGCCGGTGCTCGCCGCAGGTTTCGCCGCCCAGGACAAGCTGGTCCAGGGCCTTTCTCTTGGAGCTGTGAAGTAATGAGGGCTGCGATCGTCGAAGCCGTCGGCAAGGTCTCCGTCACGACGGTTCCCGACCCCACCCCAGGCCCTCGGGACGTCGTCGTCTCCGTTGCCGCGTGCGGACTGTGCGGCACCGATCTGCACATTCTCCAGGGCGAGTTCGCGCCCACGCTGCCGATCATCCCGGGGCACGAGTTCGCCGGTGAGATCGTCGGGATCGGCGCGGACGTCACCGAGCTGGCCATCGGCGACAAGGTCGCCGTCGACCCGTCCCTGTACTGCAACGAGTGCCGCTACTGCCGGACCGGACGGGGCAACCTGTGCGACCGGTGGAACGCGATCGGGGTCAGCAAGCCGGGCGGCGCCGCCGAGTTCGCCGTGGCGCCCGTCGCCAACTGCGTCAAGCTGCCCGACCACATCGACGTGAAGGACGCGGCCCTGATCGAGCCGCTCTCCTGCGCCGTACGCGGATACGACGTGCTCAGGTCGACGCTCGGCGCCGAGGTGCTGATCTACGGCTCGGGCACCATGGGCCTGATGATGCTGGAGCTGGCCAAGCGCACCGGCGCCGCCTCCGTGGACATGCTCGACGTCAACCCGGAGCGGCTGGCGACCGCGGGCAAGCTCGGCTGCTCGCGCTCCGGCGCCTCGGCGGACGAGTTCGACCGGCCCACCGGCTGGGACGTCGTCATCGACGCGACCGGCAACGCGGGCGCCATCCAGGACGGTCTGGGCCGGGTCGCCAAGGGCGGTACGTTCCTCCAGTTCGGCGTCGCCGACTACGCCACGACCGCCGTCATCGAGCCGTACCGGATCTACAACCAGGAGATCACGATCACCGGCTCCATGGCGGTGCTGCACAGCTACGAGCGGGCCGCCGCGCTCTTCGCCTCCGGGGTGCTCGACCCGGCGGTCTTCATCAGCGACCGGCTGTCGCTGGAGGAGTACCCGCAGGCCATCGAGAAGTTCAAGGCGGGCCAGGGACGCAAGATCGTGGTCCAGCCGTGACCGAGGTCCCACCCGGCGCCGTACTCGTGATGGGCGAGGCGCTCATCGACCTCGTCCCCGTCACGGACGGCCCGGAGACCTACCGGGCCCAGTCCGGCGGCGCGCCCGCCAACGTCGCGGCCGGACTGGCCCGGCTCGGTACGCCGAGCTGGTTCGCCGGGGCGCTGGGCGGCGACGGCTTCGCCCGTCTGATCGAGCGGCGGCTCGCCGACGCGGGTACGGAACTCGGCCTGTGCGCGCGCTCGGAGCTGCCCACGACGCTCGCGGTCGCCGACCCGGGACCGGACGGCACCGGCTACCACTTCCACCTCGACGAGACGGCGACCTTCCGGCTGCCGGACCACACGGCCCAGGTGGAACGGTTCGCCGCCGTCTACGTGGGCGGGGTCGCCGCCGTCGTCGAACCGGCGGCCGGGGCCGTCGCGGCCACCGCCCGTGCGGGCGCCGCGCGTTCGCTGCTGGTGGTGGACCCCAATGTGCGCGAGGACCGGACGATCGACCCGGCGACCGCCTCGCGGCTGCTGCGCGAACTCTGCTCGCTGGCCCATGTGGTGAAGGCGAGCGACGAGGACCTGGCCCGGCTCTGGCCGGACACGGACCCCGACGAGAGCGGCCGGCGGCTCGCCGCGGAGGGGCGCCTGGTGGTGCTCACCCGGGGCGCCAAGGGCGCCACGGCGTGGGGGGGGGGCGCGGGGGGGGGGGGGGGGGCCCCGCGGGCCCGCGCCGGGGGGTCAACCAAACGCCCCCGGGGCGCGGGGGTGTGCGGGGGGGGGTAA
>NZ_JBHZDA010000055.1:0-40902 GCF_042755665.1 Streptomyces sp. NPDC059142 | reverse complement strand
TTTATATGAGACCGCACAGGCACCCCGCCTCGCGGGGCCGGCGCCTGGCCGGGGCGGGGCGCGTGTGGGTGATCACCCGGGGCGCAACGGGCGCCACGGCGTTCGCCGGGGACGCGGAGCCGGTCTCGGTTCCCGCGGTCCCCGTCGAGGTGGTCAACACCATCGGCGCCGGTGACGCGTTCATGGCCGGGGTCGTCAACTGGCTGACCACGCACGGGGTGGCGGGCTCCGGCGCCGTCGCGGGTCTCTCCCGCGAGCAGGTGACCCGGATGCTGGAGTTCGCGGCCCGGGTGGCCGCCTCGGTCTGCGCCCAGGCCGGTACCGAACCGACCAGACCGCCGGACAACTGACCGCTCCCGTACGGCGGTCGCCGTACCCGGACCACACCGTGGGCCGCCGCTCCGCATCCGTGCGGGGCGGCGGCCCACGGCGCGTACGGGCCCGCCCCCTATCCGGCCGGAGGGATACCCGCGGTGAATTTCGCACTATCGGGGACACCACGGGTGCCGGGATGGCACGCTGTGTGCCGATACGCGGCCGTCCGGTGACCGGGGCGCGGCCGGTGAGCCCTTGTCACGGTCGGCGCGGAGCACTTACGTTGGCCGCTGCGACGTGTCCTACAGCCAGTGGGGGAGCCACATCATGGCCGCAACCGGTCGGCATCGCCGATACCAGCCGAGCCGTATCAACCGTGCGTCGCTCACCGTCACGGCGGGCGGGGCGGGCATGGCACTGCCGCTCCTCGCCGCGGCGACCGCGCACGCGGCGCCGGTGGACGTGTGGGAGAAGGTCGCGGCCTGCGAGTCGAACCACAACTGGCAGATCAACACCGGCAACAGCTACTACGGCGGGCTCCAGTTCACCCAGTCCACCTGGGAGGCGTACGGCGGCACCCGCTACGCGCCGCGCGCCGATCTCGCCACCAAGGACCAGCAGATCGCCGTCGCCGAGAAGGTGCTCAAGGGCCAGGGCCCCGGCGCCTGGCCCGCCTGCTCGGTCCGCGCCGGACTGACCCGGGGCGGCGACGCGCCCGAGATCACCCCGGCGAAGGCCCGCGACACCGGGACCGCGGTCCAGACCGAGGCGCGGACGCAGAGCGCCCCCGCGAAGGCCGAACCGAAGCGGACCGAGACCAGGAAGGCCGCCTCGCCCACCTCCGTACCGACCCAGCGCGAGGGGTACACCGTCGCCCGCGGGGACTCCCTCTCGGGCATCGCCGCCGAGCAGTCCGTCAAGGGCGGCTGGCAGCGGCTGTACGAGGAGAACCGCCGGGTCATCGGCGCGGACCCCGACCTGATCTTCCCCGGGCAGAAGCTGGTGCTCCAGGCGCCCGCCAAGGGAGCCGGGGGAACGGCGGCGCCCGCCCCGGCCGAGAAGCGCGCCGAGACGCCGAAGCAGACCACGAAGCAGCGGGAGAAGGCCGAACCGAAGCAGCAGGAGAAGCCGAAGCAGCAGGAGAAGAAGGCCGAGGAGAAGAAGACCGAGGAGAAGCGGCAGGTCAAGGCGGAAGCCCCGGCCGCGAAGCCGAAGACGGGCTCCATGACCGCCCCGGTCTCCGCCTCCACCGGCACCCAGTACCGCCAGTCCGGCTCCTGGGCCAGCGGCTACCACACCGGTGTCGACTTCCCCGTCCCCACCGGGACCTCGGTCAAGGCCGTCGCCGCAGGCCGCGTGGTCTCCGCGGGCTGGGCCGGAGCGTACGGCTACCAGGTCGTCATCCGGCACACGGACGGCAAGTACAGCCAGTACGCGCATCTCTCCGCCCTCACCGTGCGCGAGGGTCAGAGCGTCGGCGGCGGCCAGCGGATCGCCCGCTCAGGATCCACCGGCAACAGCACGGGACCGCATCTCCACTTCGAGATGCGTACGGGGCCCGGCTACGGCTCCGACATCGACCCGCTCGCCTATCTGCGCGCGGGCGGCGTCCGCCTCTGAGCCCCGCTCCCGGGGCCGTGGCGCCCGCGGCGGCCGGGCGGCCGGGGCCGATGACCCCACGCTGCCCTGCCGCGCCGCACGGGACGCGGCCAGCCGCTCCGTGGTGAGCAGGATCAGCCCGCCCGCGGCGACGACACCCGAGGCGAGCGCCAGCGCCGTACCCAGCGTCCCGTAACGGAATTCCTCACCGAACAGCGTCAGCCCCACGGCCGCCGCCACCACCGGGTTCACCACCGTGACCGTGGCCAGCGGTCCCGCCAGCCCCGCACCCCGGTACGACGCCTGCGAGAGCAGCAGCCCGCCCGCCGCGAGCACCGCGATCACCACCAGGCTCGGCACCCGCACCGTCGGCCGGTCCGAGGTCCAGTCCACCGCGACGGTCTTGGTGAAGACCGAGGCGATACCGAACGCCACCCCCGCCGAGGCCGCCAGCAGCATGCTCCGTACGGCCGGCCGCCCCACGAGCTGCGCGACCAGGAAGAGCAGCCCCACCGCGCCGAACGTGCCGGCGGCCAGGTACAGCCGCTCCCCGCCGTCCAGCGAGTGCCGGTCCGTGCCCTCGGTCAGGGCGAGCAGCCCCGCCAGGCCCACGGACGCCATGAGCGCGCCCCGCCACGCGGTGCGTCCGGCCCTGCGGCCCACGAAGAGCGCCGCCATGGGCAGCGCGAAGACGATGGTGAGCGCGCCGAGCGGCTGGACGACGCTGAGCGGCCCGTACGCCAGCGCGACGACATGCAGCGCCGCCCCGAGCCCGTTGAGGGCCACGGCGGCCCACCACAGCCCGTGGTGCAGCGGTGCGTACGGGCGGGCCGGGGTGTCCGTGGCCACGTGCTCCTGGAGGATCGCCCCGGACGCGTAGGCGACCGCGGAGACCAGCGAGAGGAGAACGGACAGGGCGAGTGCACTCATGCCTTCCACGATCTCTCGCCCCGAGGGATCCCGCGTCGTCCTGGAGACGTCAATGCGGCGTAATGCGGGAGGATGACGTGGCGGTACGGATGTCCACCCGTGGGCGGTGCCCCAGGTCAGCGCCGTCCCCATGGGCCGCGGACCGGGTGGCCCACGGGCGGGCGAACCGGACACGCCGCCACCCCGTGCCACCGGCGGTGGCGGAGCGTGAGCGCCGCCGCGGGACCGGCCCTCCGGTGTGCCGCCCCGTACCGGGAGCCGTGGTGATCAGGGGCGGTGCAGGCCGGTGAGGAGCAGGTCGAGGTAGCGCAGGCCGAGCGCGGCTCGTTCGGTCGGGTCGAGGGCGCTCCGGATGTTCGCGGCGTGGGCGATGCCGCACATCAGAGGGGTCATGTCCGACTCGGTGACGCCGGAATCGATGACTCCCGCCGCGTGCGCGCGGGCCAGCAGCTCGGCGAAGGCCGTGGCGAGCCTTCGTTTGAGGTCGCCGGTGTGCTCCAGGGCGTCGGTGGCCGCGGCGAACACCGGAGGGACCGCCGGGTCGGTCAGCATCACTTCGATCGCCGCGGCGAGGAAATCACGCAACGCCGTCCAGGGGTCGTCCTCGGCCACCGCGTGCTCGGCTCGTCGCAGCAGCTTCTCGACGGCGGGCAGCGCGATGGTCTCCAGCAGCGCCTCCGGCGTCGGAAAGTGCCGGTAGACGGTGGCCACGCCGATGGATGCGGTCCGCGCCACGTCGTTGAGCTGCAGGAGTCTGCCGTCGTCGACGTATCGCCGGGCGGTCTCGATGATGCGTTGCCTGTTCTGGGCGGCGTCCTTGCGCAACGGTGGCGTGCTCATACCCCCACTATAACTGGATGGGGTATCCGGTTGTGCTACGTTGAAGCGGATGACTCATCCACTTATGGTTCGGGTCCCGCAACGAGGAGAGACCGATGCCCTTCACCGTGGACGCCGTCCCGCACCTCCCCGCCGGATTCGGCGACACCTTCACCAGCCGCACCGTCGACGTCAACGGCGTCGAACTGCACGCCGTGGTCGGCGGGACCGGCCCGGCCCTGCTGCTGCTGCCGGCGTGGCCGCAGTTCTGGTACGGCTGGCGGCTGGTGATGCCCGCTCTCGCCGAGCACTTCACGGTCGTGGCCGCCGACATGCGCGGCATGGGCGCCAGCGGCAAGCCCGCCGACGGGTACGACGCGGTCACCCTGGCCGACGAGATGGCCGGCCTGATGACCTCCCTGGGCCACGACGACTTCCATGTCGCGGGCTACGACATGGGGATGATGGTCGGCTACGTGCTCGCCGCCCGCCATCGCGACCGGGTGACCAAGCTCGTGCTGGCCGAAGCCGTCCTCGCCGGCTTCACCCCGATGCCTCCGCTGCTCATGCCCCCCGAAGTCAACGAGCTGGCCTGGCATTTCGTCTTCAACCGTCTGGCCGAGATCAACGAGCGCATGGTGTCCGGCCGCGAGGAGATCTACTTCGGCTACCAGTTCGCCACCAAAGCCGCATCGCCCGAGGCCATTCCCCAAACCGCGGTCGACGTCTACGTCGACGCCCTGCGCGACCCCGCCGCCCTGCACGCGAGCTTCGAGTTCTACCGCGCGGGAGAGTCAGGGGACCAGGTGGTCGCGCTGGCCGCCGAGGGGCCGCTGGACCTACCGGTTCTGGCCATCGGGGGCGAGCACGGCATGCGTGACGGCGTCGAGCGGGCGGTGCGGCAGGTCGCCTCGAACACCAGCGGCGCCGTCGCTCCGGGCGCTGCGCATTTCCTGCCCGAGGAAGCGCCCGAATGGATGGCGCGCACCTTGACCGACTTCTTCGCCTGAACCGGGGGAACACCATGTCCAGCCTTCTCGAAGCCACCCGCGGCAGTGTCACCGTCGCCGGGACCACCCGCACCTTCACCCGTGTCGGCACCGCGGCGCCGGGCGATGCCAAGCCACTGATTCTGGTATTCCACGGATCCGGCCAGACCGGCGACAAACACCGCGCCTTCACCGGCCGGGTCTTCGACGCGCTCGCCGCCCGCGGTGCACTGGTCGCCTACCTCGACGGTTTCCGCGGCAACTGGAACGACGCCCGCCGCGAAAGCCGCTTTCCGGCCCGCCAGGCCGGCATCGACGACGTCGGCTTCACCCGCGCGGTCATCGCCACGTTCGCCTCGGACCGGCGCATCGACCCCAACCGTGTCCATGCCGTCGGCTACTCCAACGGCGGCCAGATGGTCATCCGCCTCGCCCATGAAACGCCCGACCTGCTGGCGGGTGCGACGGTGATCGCCGCCACCATGCCCGCACCGGAGAACTTCCTCGCCGGTCAGGCACCCCGGGCGTCCCTGCCGGTCCTGTTGATCCACGGAACCAAGGACCCCATCGTCTCCTACCAGGGCGGCACCATGAACTGGGCCCTGCGCACCCTCTTCAGGGCGGGCGGCCCGACCTGGTCGGCCCCCCGCACGGCTCGCTACTTCGCCGAGCGCAACGGGATCACCGGCGAACCCACGACCATCCGCCTGCCGAAGAAGACCACGGCCGACTCCACCGAGGTCGAACGCACGACGTACGAGGCGGAAGGTGTCCCCCCGGTGGTCCTCTACACCGTCCACCGCGGCGGCCACACCGTCCCCGCCCCCTCCTCCTCCGCCCCGGCACTCATCGGCAGGACCAGCCGCCAGATCGACACGGCAGATCTCATCACCCGGTTCTTCGACCTCTGACGTCGCCGCGTCGCGGCTGGTGAGGAACGGACGCCGGTGCGCGGCGCGCGGCCGTCTCCCGCCGCGGCGGACGATCCGGGCGGCACTCATGAACCGCCCGCTCAGAGCATCCGGCGCCGCCGCCCCAGCCAGGTCTGGGCGATCACCACGACCGCCAGGAAGGCGCCGCTGACCACCTGTTGGTAGGCGGAGTCCAGCGAGCCGATCTGGTTGATGACGTTCTGGATGACCTTCAGCAGCAGCACCCCGACGAGCGACCCGCTGAGGAAGCCGAAACCGCCCGTGAGCAGGGTGCCGCCGATGACGACGGCGGAGATCGCCTCCAGCTCCATCCCCGTGCCGAGAATGGTCACCCCGGAGACCAGCCAGGCCGCGTTGAGCGCCCCCGCGAGCCCGGCGCAGAGCCCGGAGAGGGTGTAGACGGCGATCTTCGTACGGGCGACCGGGGCGCCCATCAGCGCCGCTGCGTCCTCGTTGCCGCCGACCGCGTACACGTACTGGCCGAAACGGCTGCGGCGCAGCACGACCGCGCCCAGCACGAAGAGCGCCGCCGTGATCCACACCGGCAGGCCGATCCCGAGCAGGGTGTCCTGGCCGAGCCGGGCGAAGAAGGACGTCCCGTCCACCAGGTAGGTGTTGGCGCCCTCGTCGGTGACCGACAGCAGCACCCCGCGCGCCAGCAGCATCGCGGCGAGCGTGACGATGAACGGGGCCAGCCGCGCCCTCGCGATCAGCAGACCGTTGACCAGACCGATCAGCCCGCACACCGCGAGCGGCAGCAGCAGCGCGACGGCCGTCCCGTACCGCGAGCCCCAGGCCGCGAGCACCCCGCCGAGCGCGAAGAGCGAACCCACCGAGAGATCGATCCCGCCGGTGATGATCACGAAGGTCATCCCGAGGGCGACGACGGCGAGGAAGGCCGAGGAGACCGCCATGTTCGCCAGGTTGTCGCCGGTCGCGAAGGTGTCGAAGCCGATCGAGGCGGCGACCGCCACCACCGCGAGGGTGACGAGCGCCCCGTGCCGCTGGGCGAGCGCGCTGATCCGTTCGGCCCGGCTCGCGCCGAACGGATCCCCCTCGTCGTTCAGGGAGTTGGCCTCCCGTGCCTCCACCGTGGTCACCGCTTCCCCCGTTCCCGTGCCGCGTACACCGCGAGCACGATCACCACGGCCTGGGCGATCTGGGTCCAGGACGGCGGCAGGTCGTGTTTGATGAGCGTGGCGGTCAGAAGCTGGATGAGCACGGCGCCCGCCACGGTCCCGCCGATCCTGATCCGGCCGCCGCTCAGCGGCGTACCGCCCACCACCACCGCGGTGATGGCCGACAGCTCCATCAGGGTGCCCAGCGAGGTCGGGTCGCTCGCCTGGAGCCTGGAGGTGGCCAGCACCCCGGCGACGGCGGCCAGGACACCCGAGCCGACGTACACGAGGATCAGCACCCGGCGCACCGGCAGCCCCGCCAGCCGGGCCGCCGGCCGGCTGTCACCGATCGCGAGGAGCTGCCGGCCGAAGGTCGTGCGCCGTACGGTGAACCCCACCGCGAGCGCCAGTCCGGCCGCGATCAGCACCAGATACGGGATCCCCAGCAGATCGCCCGAGCCCAGCGCGGCCAGCCCCGGGTCCCTGACGTCCTTGAGCTGGGGGAGCAGGACCAGGGCGAGCCCGCGCCCGGCGACCATCAGCGCGAGCGTCGCCACGATGGGCTGCACCCCGACGAACGCGACCAGCGAACCGTTGGCGAGCCCGACGGCGGCCCCGCCCACCACCGCCACCAGCAGCGCGATCCACGGCCCGTACCCCAGATAGAGCGAGAGCAGCGAGGTGGAGAGCGCCATCACCGCGCCCACCGAGAGGTCCACGCCCTCGCTCCCGATGGCCAGCGCCATCCCGAGCGCCACGATGATGACGGGGGCGACCTGCACGGCCTGGGTGCGGAAGTTCTCCGCGGACAGGAAGTGCGGGGTGAGCAGCACATTGGCGAGCAGCAGGGCGGCCACGCCCGCGTAGACGCCGTACTCCTGGAGGAGTGTGAGCAGCCGCGCCCGGTCCACGGGGACGCGCCGCGGCGCCGCGAGATCAGTCATGACGGGCCTCGTCCTCCTGGGGTACGCCCCCTGCCGCGATGGCGTGCAGCAGCCGGTCCTCGGTCACCTCGGCACCGGTCAGCTCCGCCACCACCGCACCGTCCTTGAGCACCACGACCCGGTCGGAGCCCTCGATCAGCTCCTCCATGTCGGAGGAGATCAGCACCACCCCGAGCCCCTCGCCCGCGAGTTCGTCGATCAGCCCCTGCACCTCCGCCTTCGCGCCGACGTCGATACCGCGCGTGGGCTCGTCCAGCAGCAGCACCTTGGGGCGCATCGCCAGCCACCGGGCGAGCAGCACCTTCTGCTGGTTGCCCCCGGACAGCTCACCGACCTTCTGGTGCGGACCCGACGCCTTGATCCGCAGCCGCTTCATGAAGGTGTCCACCAGCCGGTCGATCCGCGCGTCGTCGACCAGCCCGAAACGGGCCAGCTCCGGTAGCGCGGCCAGCGCGATGTTCTCCCGTACGGAAAGCCCGGGGACGATGCCCTCGGCCTTGCGGTCCTCGGGCAGCAGACTGATACCGGCCCGGATCGCGGCGGGCGTGGACCCGGTCCGTACGGGCGCGCCCGCCACCACCACCCGGCCCCCGTCGGGCGGCAGCGCGCCCGCGATGGCCTTCGCGGTCTCGCTGCGGCCCGAGCCGAGCAGTCCGCCGAGCCCGACCACCTCGCCGGGCCGCACCCGTACCGACACCCCGTGCAGCATCTGACGCACCGTCAGATCATGTGCTTCCAGGACAGGTTCACCGGCCGTCTCGTGTCCGCCGGAGAACTTCGTGAGCCCTTCGCCGCGCACCTCGCCCATCTCGCGTCCCAGCATCAGCGAGACCAGCCGCAGCCGGTCCAGTCCGGCGATCGGGCCGGTGTGTACCCGGCGGCCGTCGCGCAGCACGGTGACGGTGTCGCAGATCTCGTACAGCTCGTCCAGCCGGTGGCTGACGTAGATCACCGCGATCCCGCGCTCCCTGAGCATCCGGATCACCCCGAACAGGGTGCGGACCTCGCGGGGTTCGAGCGACGAGGTCGGCTCGTCCATGACGACGACCCGCGCGTCGACCGAGACCGCCCGTGCCAGTGCCACCATCTGCTGGGCGCCGACCCCGAGCGAGCGCAGCGGCCGGCGGACGTCCACCCGCAGCCCGAGTCCGCGCAGCGCCTCGTCCGCGTCGCGGTGCATCCGCCCGAAGTCGATCAGCCCGAGCCGGCCGCGGGGCTCGCGGCCCAGGAAGAGATTGCGGGCGACGCTCATCAGGGGGACGAGGTTGACCTCCTGGTAGATGGTGGAGATCCCGGCGTGCTGCGCCTCCAGCGGGGTGGCGAACCGCACCGGCTCGCCCCGCAGCGCGATCTCGCCGCCGTCGGGCCGGTACACACCGGTGAGCACCTTGATGAGGGTGGACTTGCCCGCGCCGTTCTCGCCGATCAGCGCGTGGACCTCACCCGGGCCGACGGCGAGGTCCACCCCGTCGAGCGCCCGCGCGCCGGGGAAGGACTTGGTCAGCCCGGTGACCGACAGCAGCTCCGTGCGTACGCCGCCGGCCCGTGTGTCCGACGGCACGTCAGTAAGCCTTGCCCAGATCGGTCTTGGCGTTCTCGGGGGTGTACGCGGTGTCCTGGATGACGATGTCCTGGGAGACCTTCTCGCCCCGGGTGAAGGTGTCCAGGGTCTGGAAGGCCAGCGGACCGAAGCGCGGGTTGGACTCGATGACACCGGAGATCCAGCCGTCGACAATGCCCTGCACCGCGTTGCGGGTGCCGTCGACGGTCACGATCTTGACATCGCCCGGCTTCTTGCCCGCGCTCTTGAGGGCGTTGACGGCGCCGAGGCCCATCTCGTCGTTCTCGGCGTAGATCCCGGTGATGTCCGGGTTGGACTGGATGAGCTGCTCGGTGACCTGCTGGCCCTTCTCCCGGGAGAACTCGCCGGTCTGCTCGAACACCACCTGGAGCCCGGGGGCCTCGGCCGCGACCTGGTCCTTGAACCCCTTGGTGCGTTCGGTGGTGACGTTGTTCCCGGCGGTACCGAGCAGAATGGCGACCTTGCCCTTGCCGCCCGTCGCCTCGATCATCCGGTCGGCCGCGCGCTTGCCCTGCTCGACGAAGTCCGAGCCGATGAAGCTCACATAGTCCTTGCAGGGCGTCGCGTTGATCTTCCGGTCGATGGTGATGATCGGGATCTTCTTCGCCGCGGCGGAGCGCAGCACCGGGCCCCAGCCGTCCGAGTTGAGCGGCGCGATGACCAGCAGGTCCGCGCCCTTGGTGATCAGGTCCTGGACATCGCTGATCTGCTTGGAGAACTGCGACTGGGCGTTGGCCGTGAGGAGTTCGACGCCCCGGTCGGCGGCCTCCGCCTTGAGGGAGGCCGTCTCCGCGATCCGGAAGGGGTTGGCCTCCTTCTCGGACTGGGAGAAGCCGACGGTCGCGCCGGCCAGGTCCAGCTTCTTCCCGCCGAACTGGTCGAGTCCACAGGTAGCGCCGGTTCCGGCGCTGGGGGAGGCCACCACCTGGTCGCCACCCCCGGCCGCCGCCTTGCTGTCACCGGAGGCGTCGTCCTCCGACTTGGCGCAGCCGGTCAGGGCGAGTGCGGCGACGAGGCTCGCGGCGAGAACGGTCGTGGTGGTGGAACGGACAGCGGAAGACTTCATGGCGGAACCCCATCTCGGCACGGCCCCGGCGCGAGGAACACCGCCCGGGAGATCTGCTCGTACGGTCTGCTGGTCTGCACGGTCTGCTGCGCTTGTTCGGAAGGTTTTTTACATCGTTGTACGGATCCTGTAAACCCTTCGCGCGAGAACGGCGCCACACGGTCCCCGGACCGCTCCGTACGGGCGCCTCACGCGCCGCCGATCGTGGACTCCCGCTCCACCAGCCGGAATTCCGCCCGGAGTTCACGCCCCTGCGGCTCGTCCGTGCCCTGGTCGCCGGCGAGTTCCCGGCCGCCGTCCAGCCGCTCCACGAGGGACTGCACGGCGAGCCGCGCGATGGTGTGTTTCGCGGGGGAGACCGTGGTCAGGGTGACCGTCCCGTACCGGCCCTCCGCGACGTCGTCGAAACCCACCACCGCCACATCGCCGGGGACCCGCAGCCCGCGCTCGGAGAGCACCCGCATCGCACCGATGGCGATCAGGTCGTTGTACGCGAAGACCGCGTCCGGCAGCTCGCCCGAGTCCAGCAGCCGGGCCATCGCCGCCGCTCCGTCCTCGTGCGCCCAGCCGCCGGTCGGCGCGACCAGCGAGTCCGGCGCGGGCATCCCCGCCGCCGCCAGCTCCTCGCGCCAGCCGCGCAGCCGGAGCTGCGAGGGCTCGTTGACCCGGTCGGTACGCGCCCCGAGGAACGCGATCCGGGAGCGGCCCAGCGCGAGCAGATGGCGTACGGCGGTCCTGGCCGCCGCGACGTTGTCGATCGCGATGTGGTCGTAGGGCAGGTCGTACTCCCGCTCGCCGAGCAGCACCAGCGGCGCGTCCCGGTCGCGGCCGCGCAGATCCTCCGCCTCCAGCTCGATGGGGCTCAGGATCAGCCCGTCGATGACCCGCGCCCGGAAACCCTGGCTGACCAGGATCTCCCGCTCCCGGCTGCCCCCGGTGTGATCGAGCAGCACGGTGTACTCGTGCTCGGCGGCGGCGTCGATGACCGCGCCCGCCAGCTCGGCGAAGTACGGATTGCCCAGCTCGGGCACGGCGAGTGCGAGGATGCCCGTGCGGCCCTTGCGGAGGTGGCGGGCCGTCAGGTTCGGCACGTAACCCAGCTCGTCGATGGCCCGCTGCACCCGGGACCGCATCGAGGGGGTGACATGGCGGTAGTTGTTGACCACGTTCGACACGGTCTTGATCGAGACACCCGCGCGCTCCGCGACGTCCCTCAGGCTCACGCTCACCGATATCTGCTCCCTGACTCTGGACAGTGCCGCGAAGGGCGTGCTGTCATGCCAACTGCCGTTCCTTCCAACGTTGTACAGACTGTCGCAACGAGCCGCCACCCTCTCTCCGCAAGGAGGATTTGTGCGCAT
Organism: Streptomyces sp. NPDC059142; assembly: GCF_042755665.1. Taxonomy (NCBI): domain Bacteria; kingdom Bacillati; phylum Actinomycetota; class Actinomycetes; order Kitasatosporales; family Streptomycetaceae; genus Streptomyces; species Streptomyces sp. NPDC059142. Next base: position 29,247 of record NZ_JBHZDA010000055.1, on the reverse strand, counting down.
CCGAAGAAAACTGGCCCTCCTGCTCGCCGCCGTCCTCGGCGTCGCCGGACTCACCGCGGCCCCCGCCGCCTCGGCCGCGGACGACCCGGCCGACGTGCACGGGCTCAAGGGTGAGTACTACACCCAATCCGCCCCCGGTGCCTTCGATTTCCACACGCTGAAGGCCACCGTGTTCGACCCGCTCATCGACTTCGCCAATCTGGAGCCGCGGCTGGCCGCCACCACCGGACAGGCCGACGACGTCTCCGTGCGCTGGACCGGGAAGATCGTCCCGGCCACCTCCGGCGCCCACACCTTCTCGATGATCGGTGACAACGGCTTCCGGCTCTGGGTCGACGGACGCCTCGCCATCGACCACTGGGTCGACGACTGGGACAAGGAGCAGACCGCCGAACCGGTCGACCTGAAGCAGGGTCAGGCCTACGACATCAAGGTGGAGTACTTCGAGCACTACGGAGGCTCGAACCTGCGCCTGCGGTGGACCGAGCCCGGCGGCGTCAAGAAGCCCGTGCCCGCCTCCGCCTTCCGGCTGCCCGACGGCTTCTCGTACAACGGAGCCCTCGCCACCACCGTCCTGCCCGACGGCCGCACCTTGCGCCTGGACTTCGGGCAGAAGCTCGCCGCCCCGCCCGCCGGTCTGGCCGGCCACCTCAGCGCGGTCATCGGCGGCGCGCAGTGGCCGCTCGGCACCGTCAAGAAGGACCCGAAGGACGCCCGGCGGCTGCTGGTCACGCTCAAGGAACCGGTCGTCGGCAGGGGTGGCAGCGCCGACCTCCGCTACGACGGGACCGGCGGCCTCGGCGGCCAGGACGGCGCCCCCGTCGACCCGTTCTGGAGCAGCGGACCCAACACCTCGGAGTACCAGCTCACCACCCCCTGGGCCAAGGAGGTCGGGCCCCGTAACGCCCTTCCCGAGTACCCCAGGCCGCAGTTGACCCGTGACGCCTGGCAGAACCTCAACGGGCAGTGGCAGTTCGCCGCCGCCACCGAGGGCGAGCGGCCCCCGGTCGGCAAGAACCTGCGCGAGAAGATCCTCGTCCCCTACCCCGTGGAGTCGGAGCTGTCCGGCATCGAACGGCACGAGGACCGCATGTGGTACCGCCGCACCTTCACCGTGCCGTCCAACTGGCAGGTGGGCAAGGGCCAGCGGCTCAACCTCAACTTCGACGCCGTCGACTGGCAGGCCGAGGTCTACGTCAACGGCGTCAAGGTCACCGAGCACAAGGGCGGTTACGACCGCTTCACCGCCGATGTCACCGACGCCCTGAAGCCCGGCCGCACCCAGGAGCTGATCGTCGGCGTCTACGACCCCACCGACTCCAAGGACGGCGAGAACCCGCCGATCGGCAAGCAGCGCCTGGACCCCAGCGGCATCTGGTACACCCCGTCCTCCGGGATCTGGCAGACGGTGTGGATGGAACCGGTCGCCGCGGACCACATCGACTCGCTCAAGCTCACCCCCGACGTCGCCGGTGAGAAGCTCGCCGTCGAGGTGCGCGGGCTGCGGGACGGCGTACGGGTCACGGCCACCGCGTACGACGGCCGGCGCAAGGTCGGCACGGTCACCGGCCGCAGCGGCGAAGCCCTCAGTGTGCCGGTCCGCGACCCCCACCTGTGGTCGCCGGACGACCCCCACCTCTACCGGCTCGAAGTGACGGCGGGCAAGGACCGCGTCGGCAGCTACTTCGGGATGCGCTCGCTCACGGTCGAGAAGATCGACGGCACCCCCAGGACCGTGCTCAACGGCACGCCCACCTTCCTGATGGCCACCCTCGACCAGGGCTTCTGGCCGGACGGACTGCACACCGCGCCGACCGACGAGGCCCTCGCGTACGACCTGAAGGCCCACAAGAAGCTCGGCTACAACTCCGTGCGCAAGCACATCAAGGTCGAGCCCGACCGGTGGTTCTACTGGGCGGACCGGCTCGGACTGCTGGTCTGGCAGGACATGCCCGCCATGAACACGATCAATCCGAACGCGGCGTCCCGTGCCCAGTACGAGCACGAGATGAAGCGGATGATCGACCAGCACAGCAGCAGCCCCTCGGTGATCATGTGGGTCACCTTCAACGAGGGCTGGGGCCAGTACGACCAGGCACGCGTCGCCGACCAGGCCAAGGCCTGGGACCCGACCCGGCTGATCAACAACATGAGCGGGGTGAACTGCTGCGGCGCGGTCGACGGCCGCAACGGGGACATCGCCGACGCCCACGGCTACCCGAGCGCGCAGCTTCCGGCGCCCGACGGCAAGCGCGCGCTGGTCAGCGGGGAGTACGGCGGCCTCGGCCTCGCCGTACCCGGCCACGCCTGGCCCGTGCAGCACACCTACGTGGGCGTGGACCAGGCCGCGTACACCGACGCCTATCTGGAGGAACTCGACAAGGTGCGCGCGCTCGCCTGCCAGGGGAGCAACGGCGCCGTCTACACCCAGATCGCCGATGTGGAGGGCGAGCTGAACGGACTGCTCACCTACGACCGGAAGGTGCTGAAGCCCGACGCCCAGCGGCTCAAGGCGGCCCATGAGGCGCTGATCCGCGACGCCGAGAACCCGGCGGCCATGGAGTGCGCCACCTCCTGACCACCGCCCCGGCGGCCCCGCGCTCCACGCGACGGCCCCGGTCCGCCCCCGCCCGGGGACGGACCGGGGCCGCCCGCGCGACCGGGGCGGCACCGCGTCGGCGCGGGGCGCCGGAATAGCCTGCCACCTGCCCGCCTTACAACGGGAGGTTGCCCCGGGGGCGACCGACCCGACCCGGACAGATGGAGGAGCCCCGTCCATGCCCCACGCCCCTGTGCCGCACCCGCTCGACAACCCCACGCGCGCCGCCCTCACCGGGCCGCACGCGCACTTCGCCGAGCGGCACGGCGCGCTGCTGCGCTACCCGGCCGAGGTGGCTCCCTGGCTGGCGCTGCCCGACGACCCGGACGCGACCGACTGGGCCGACGTCGCCGCGTTCGCCGGGCCCGGCGGCGCCCTCGCGCTCGCCGGATTCGCCGGGGAGCCGCCGGCCGGCTGGGAGATCACCTTCCGGGCCGACGGCGTCCAGATGGTGGACGCGGGGCTCGCCGCGAAGCCGGACGAGGAGGCCGTCCCCCTCGGCCCCGCCGATGTGCCGGACATCCTCGACCTGGTCGAGCGCACCCGGCCGGGCCCCTTCCTCACCCGCACCGTCGAACTCGGCACCTACCTGGGCATCCGCCGCGGCGGCACGCTCGTCGCCATGGCGGGGGAGCGGATGCGCCCGCCCGGCTGGACCGAGATCAGCGCCGTCTGCACCGCCCCGGAGTTCCGCGGCCAGGGACTCGCGGCCCGGCTGATCCTCGCCGTCGCCGACGGCATAAAGGCTCGCGGTGACACGCCCTTCCTGCACGCCGCCGCCGACAACACCAACGCCGTACGGCTCTACGAATCGCTCGGTTTCCGGCTGCGCCGCCCCACGAAGTTCCTGGGTGTACGGGTCCCCGCCGGGGCTGTCGTCCCCGCCGGATAAGATGATGGGATTTTGTCGGCTCCCGCTCCCTCGGTACGCTCCTGACCCGCGGTGACGATCCCGGCAGCCGGCACCACCCCCAGTGATCACTGAACAGTGTTTCGACGAATGGCAGCAACGATGACGGTGACAGAGGACAGCCCGGTGTACGGCGGCGGCCCGGCGGGCCCGGCCGACCCGGCCGGGGGCGGCATCCCGGAGCCCCGGGACGGGGACCAGGAGTCCGGTCCCGGCATCGACCCCGAGCGGATGGCCGTCTGCCTGAGCGTCCTGGACGAACTCGACCGGCTCGATGTCGACCACCCCGACGCGATCGCCGTCCGGCGCGCCACCGCCGGGATCTACCGCACGGTGAAGCAGCGCCGCCGCCAGGAGCGCAGGGCCGCCAAGACCGCCCACGACAAGGCCGTCACCGAGGCCACCGCCACCGGCTCCGCCGAGCGCATCGACGACGAGACCCAGGGCCTGCTGCCGTCCTCCTCGGCCGCCGGCGAGATCGCGGGCATCCTCCAGCGCCCGCGCTCCTGCTACATCTGCAAGACCCGCTACACCGAGGTCGACGCCTTCTACCACCAGCTCTGCCCCGCCTGCGCCACGGAGAACCGGGCCCGCCGCGACGCCCGTACGGACCTGACCGGACGCCGCGCGCTGCTCACCGGCGGCCGGGCCAAGATCGGCATGTACATCGCGCTGCGGCTGCTGCGCGACGGCGCCCACACCACCATCACCACCCGGTTCCCCGCCGACGCGGTCCGCCGCTTCAAGGCCATGCCCGACAGCGACGAGTGGATCCACCGGCTGAAGATCGTCGGCATCGATCTGCGCGACCCGGGGCAGGTGGTCGCCCTCGCCGACTCCGTCGCCGCCGAGGGCCCGCTGGACATCCTGATCAACAACGCCGCGCAGACGGTACGCCGCTCCCCGCAGGCGTACAGCGAACTGCTCGCCGCCGAGTCCGCGCCGCTGCCCGCGGGCGAACTGCCCGCCTCCCAGGTCATCGGCGCGTTCGGCAGCGGCTCCCAGGCCGTGCTGTCCGCGGGCGGCGCCGAGGCCCTGAGCGCGTCCGACATCACCGGGCTGGCGCTGGTCGGCGGCTCCGCCACACTCGCCAGGATCGAGGCGGGCACGGCGATCGACGCGGGCGGCCTCGTACCCGATCTGCACGACACCAACAGCTGGGTGCAGACGGTCTCCGAGGTGGACGCGGTCGAACTGCTCGAAGTGCAACTGTGCAACTCCACCGCGCCGTTCATCCTCATCAGCAGGCTGCGCCCGGCGATGGCCAGGGCCGCCGCCGCCCGCGCCTACGTCGTCAACGTCTCGGCGATGGAAGGGGTGTTCAGCCGTGGCTACAAGGGCGCGGGACACCCGCACACGAACATGGCCAAGGCCGCGCTGAACATGCTCACCCGCACCAGCGCGCAGGAGATGTTCGAGTCCGACGCCATTCTGATGACGGCCGTCGACACCGGCTGGATCACCGACGAGCGCCCGCATCCGGACAAGATGCGCCTGGCCGACGAGGGTTTCCACGCTCCGCTCGACCTCATCGACGGCGCCGCCCGGGTGTACGACCCGATCGTGCGGGGCGAGCAGGGCGAGGACCTGTACGGCTGTTTCCTCAAGGACTACGCGCCCGCCAATTGGTAGCCCCGGGGCGGACACCCCGTCACCGGGGTCCCGCTCACTCCTCACCGGGCCCCGGCCGACCGGAACTGCGCCGGTTGGCCGGAAGTTCACCCGAAAGCCAGCCCTATAGAGCGGACTGGCGCTCATCTGGTTACTCTGGTGCGCACGGACGGCCAAGCAGGGGACACACCATCCCCACGGCCGTGCTGGGACAGGTCCCCTACCACGGCCGCGGTCCCGTCCGACAAAACGACGCCACCGCGACGGAACCACCTGTCCCAGAGTTACCCGACACAGAGGAGTGCGCGGTGACACCAGATGTGACGCAGCACGAGCAACGTCCGACGGAGCGCGTCGAGCGTGGTCGCGGGCCCGAGAAGATCGGCAACCTGGAGGTATGGGCCCGATCCGCCCCGATCAGGCTCGCGGGGTACGAGGACGATCTCGCCGAGCCGCACATCCTGCCCGGGGTCGACTGACCGGCCCGCGCCACCGTGTCCCGTACCCCCGCGCGCCGGGGTGCGGGACGACGCGCTCCGGGCTCAGCCCGCGATCCTGGCCAGGGTCCGGCCCAGCCGGCGGGCGTAGGCGCGTTGCAGTACCGGGACCAGCGGGCCCGCGAGCCGGGTGTACCAGCGGGCCGGGCGGCTGAAGGCCGTGACGGTGAACCAGACGGAACCGTCCTCGCCCAGCTCGACCACGAAGGACTCCTCGCCGCACTCCGGATGCCCGGTCAGGGTGCCGTACGCGAAGCCCGTACGGTCCCTCTCGTACGCGGTCCACACCACCCGGCACGGGACGGTCACCCGCAGCGGCCCCGCGCCGAGCGAGACCCGTACCCCGGTGCCCGGCTCCGCCCGGGGGGTGGTGGCCGCGACCCCCGCGCCCGAGCGCCGGTGCAGGGCGAAGGTGGTGACGGCCGCCCCCGCCGCCTCGAAGGCCGGCCGGCCCCGGCCGATCCTGGTCCGGTGGTGGAGCGCGTGGTAGCCGTCCGGCGGCGGTCCGAGCCGGGTGGCGCCCACCTCGCGGTAGGTGAAGGTGTCGGTGTTCATGCGGCGGTCTCCTCAAGTCGGCGCCAGGACAGGATCGAGCAGAGGGCGAAACCGAGGGCGTTGCCGAGGCCGTGGGTGGCCGCCATCCAGGTGAGGGTCGGGTGGGGGAGTCCGGTGGCCTCGCCGAGCGCCCAGCTCAGCGCGAGGAGCATGGTCACCGCCAGCACACCGGAGGAGACGGCGAGCAGGGCGCGCGTGCCCCGGTCCCGCGCACGGGGTCTGATGTCCCGCCAGGTCAGCACCGCGACCGTCCACATGCCCGCGGTGAGGACGACCGCCCCGGCCAGTTCGGTCACCTCGCCGGTGAAGTAGCCGATCAGGACCGTGAGGGTGCCGAGGGGGACGCTCAGCGCCGCGAACCGGCCGGCCGGGCCCGGCGCCGCCCGGCAGACCAGTCCGGCGGTGAGCGCCGCGGCGAAGCCCGCGAAGTGGAAGTGCGCGACCGTCAGCCGCAGGACCGTCGGATCGAAACCGAGCAGGTGGTACCCCCACCGCTCCGCGACCAGGGCGATCCCGGCGATCGACGGGGTCACCAGCGCGGTGAACGCCGCCACTTCGGCCGGAGCCGGGACAAGGGCCCGCCGAGGGGCCGACGGTGGGGCCGGGGGTTGATCCGGGGCCGCGGTCCTGGTCTCCAGGACGCGGCGCAGGGCGAACGGCACCAGGGCGAGGGTGGCGAGGGCGTAGCAGAGGGCGAGCGCGGTGGCCGGCGCGCCGCGCGGCAGCCAGAGGGAGACGGCGCCCAGCAGCCCCGGCAGGGGCCACAGGCGGCGTAGCGCGCGCAGTCCGGCGGTGGCGGGCCTCCGCGGTGTCTCCAGCAGCCGCAGCCCCAGCGGCACGATCCCCAGCATCCCGACCGTCACGATCAGGCTGACCAGCACGGACATCCCACGCCACCCCCAGAGTTGAACGCGTTCAGTTTCCTTGGTGAGCGTAGGCCGTTTATTGAACGCGTTCAAGTCTCGGGCGCGTCGGGGCCGGTCCCGCTTGCGGGGCGCGGAGGCGTCCGGCACACATAAGGGGACATTCATAGAGGAAGAGGCGGGAGATTCTGGTGCGCTCACCCATCGGTCGGCGGAGTGCCGCGCTTGTCGCGCTGTCCGCGGGCGTTCTGATCACGGCGGGCTGCGGGTGGGGCGGCAGTGGCGGCGGTGGCGGTGAGCGGAGCGAGCCGAGCGGCAAGGACCTGCACTTCCAGCCCGTCGCGGCCCCCGGGCCCGACCCCTTCACCTCCTCGACCGCCGCGGCCCCGCTCGCACCGGTGAAGCCGGCGGAGGCCGCCGCGCCGGGCTCCCCGGGGCGGGAGGGCGCGCGGGGCACGGCCACGGGCACCCGGACGCCGCGCGCCCTGCCCGGCTCCACCCCGGGCCTCTACGGCGGCTCCCCGTCGGCCAGTTGCGATGTGGAGCGACAGGTCGCCCTGCTCGCCGGGGAGCCGGCGAAGGCCCGTGCCTTCGCGCGCGGCGCCGCGCTCGGCCGGACACCCGTCCCCGAGTTCCTGCGCGGACTGACCCCGGTGGTGGTACGGGCGGACGTCCGGGTCACCGCCCACGGCTACCGCGACGGAACCGCCACCGCCTTCCAGTCCGTGCTCCAGGCGGGCACCGCCGTCATGGTGGACGAGTACGGCATGCCCAGGGTGCGCTGCGCGGGCGGCACTCCGCTGGGCGCGCCGGTCGCCGCCCAGGGCTCCGTCCACTACCGGGGCAAGCCCTGGCAGGGGTACGACGCCGACCGGGTCGTCGTCGTCCACCGGGCCGCGCGCCCCGTCGACGCGCTGATCATCGTGGACCTGGTCGACCACTCCTGGGTCGAGCGGCGGATCGGTACCGATGGCGGCGAGGACCGGACCCCCGGGACGCCGCCGCCGTACGCCCCGGACGCCGACCTCACCGACCCCGAGGCGGTGAAGGCGCCCGGATCGGTCCTGTCCGGGACCGCCGCCGGCCGCGCGGAGTCCGCGCCCCCCGGCGGCGGCGCCGTACCGTCGGACGCCCCGGCCCGGCGGGAGCGGCCCGGCGTACCGGACGAGCCGCAGGCCCCCGCCGACGACGTGGAGCTGATGCCTGAGGGCGACCCGGGTGGCGGCCTCGGCGAGGCGCCCGGAGCCGACCCCGCCCCGCTCCCGGACGAGCCGCTCGCGCCGGAGCCCGACAGTCCGCCGGAGCCCGGTGGGCCGGTCCTGCCCGACGAACCGGCCGGCGCCGAAGGGTTCCCCGGCTGACCGCCCGTTCCCCGGCCGACCGGCGCGGACGCGCTCCCTGGCCGGTCGGCCCGACCGGACCGGCCGGGCCCTCCGCGCGGTCCTGTACCACCGGGATCACTCGAAGAATCCGACAAATGATGACAGAGTGTCCACATGGTTGAACGGGTAGCGGGTCCCCTGTCGCGCCCCGACGACTGGCCCGTCCACGCCGGCATCAGCCTGTCCCTCAACGGGATGGGCACCTTCGACTGGGATCTCGACAGCGGGCGGCTGCATCTCGACGCGCCCGCCCTCGACGTCTTCGACCTCGGCCCCGAGGAGTACGACGGCCGCCCGGCAGGGCTGGAACTCCGGGTTCCGCCCACCGAGTCCCTCCGGCTCGACGAGCTGATCTCCCGGGCGCTGCGGGACGGCAGCGAGGGGTGCGGCGCGTACTTCCGCGTCCGGCGCCGGGACGGCAGCCTGCGCTGGACCCATCTCCAGGGCGTCATCCGCCGCGACCCCGCGGGCCGCGCCCGCCGGGTGATCGGCCTCGTCCGGGACGCGGCCCAGGAACTGGCCGACTCCGCCGCGCGCCATGAACTGGGCGCCCTGCGCCGGGTGGGCGCGGGCGTCGTGGAGTCCACCACCGCCGCGCTCGCCCACGCCAGGACCGTCCAGGACGTCATCGACGTCCTCAAGCAGTCCCACGGGCTGGCCCACCTCGGCGCCAGCAGCCTCGTCATGGGCCTGCTGGACGCGGGCCGTATCCATCTGGTCGCCGAGGGCCCCGAGGGCTCCTACGTGCCGGGCACCCGGGTCACCCGTACCGACGAGGCGTACCCGATGAGCGAGGTGGTGCGCACGCTCGCGCCCCGCTTCATCGAATCGGCCCAGGAGTTCGCGGACAGCTACCCCACGCTCTGGCCCTCCATCGACGGTCTCGGCATCAACTCCGCCGCCTATCTGCCGCTGATCGCCCAGGCGCGGCCCATCGGGGCGCTCGGACTGCTCTACCGCGACCGGATCGGCTTCAGCGCCGAGGACCGCAACCTGCTCGTCGCGCTCGGCAGCAGCATCGCGCAGAGCCTCCAGCGCGCCGTGCTCTTCGAGCAGGAGCACGACCTCGCGGAGGGGCTGCAACAGGCGATGCTCCCGCGCCGTATCCCGGCGGTGCCGGGGGCCGAGATCGCCGTACGCTACCGCTCCGCGCGGCTCGGCCGGGACATCGGCGGCGACTGGTACGACGTGATCCCGCTGCCCGGCGGCCGGGTCGGCACCGTCATCGGGGACGTCCAGGGCCATGACACCCACGCCGCCGCCGTGATGGGACAGCTCAGGATCGTGCTGCGCGCGTACGCCGCCGAGGGGCACGAGCCCGCCACCGTGATGGCCCGCGCCTCGGTCTTCCTGCACGAACTGGACACCGACCGCTTCGCCACCTGCACCTACGCGGAGGCCGACCTGACGACCGGGGTCGTCCAGCTCGTCCGGGCCGGGCATGTCGATCCGCTGCTCAGGGACACCGACGGGAGCTGCCGCAGACTGCCGCTGCCGGGCGGGATGCCGCTCGGGCTCTCCGCCGCCTTCGGCGGGCTCGACTACCCCGTCGAGACCGTCGAGCTGGACCCGGGACAGACCCTGCTGCTCTACACCGACGGCCTCGTGGAACAGCCGGGCGCCGATCTCGACGACGGGATGCAGTGGCTGGCCACGCTCGTCCGGGACGGGCCGCGCGACCTCCAGCGCCTGGCCGACCGGCTCTGCGAGGTGGTGGACGCGCGGGGCGGCGAGGACGACGTCGCCGTCCTGCTGCTGCGCCGGGGCGGCACACGGGCCCCGCGCTCCGGCGGCAGGCTCTACCAGCGGGTCGCGCCCGACGACGCCGAGGGGCTGGCCACCGCCCGCCACATGATCAGGGCGGCGGTCACCGCCTGGGGCGCCAGGGAGCGCTCCGACGCGATCGAACTGGCCGCCGACGAGCTGATCACCAACGCCCTGCTGCACACCGACGGCGGCGCGGCGGTGGTCGTCCGGGTGCTGCCGCGCACGGAGCGGCCCGAACCGGAGGCCGAGCCCGATGGCGGGCGGACCGGGACGGGCCGGCGGCTGCGGGTGGAGGTCGAGGACGGGTCGAGCGCCCTGCCGCACCGCCGCGAGGCCGGGGAGTCCGGTCTCTCCGGGCGCGGGCTGCTGCTCGTGGACGAACTGGCCGACGACTGGGGCGTCGAGTCGCGCGGCAGCGGTAAGTGCGTGTGGTGCGAATTCGCCGTCCCGGACCGGCCGGGGCGCTGAGCGGGCTTCCCGGCCCTGGTCCCCCCGGTCGGGTTCTCCTGTCAGGCCCCTCCGTCCTGTTTCCCGTCCGGTTTCCCGTCCCGGATTCCCGTCGGGTTCGCCGGTCCGGCCTTCCGGGCCGATCTTCCGTTTCCGGACGGCGGGCCGGGCGATAGATCGGACAGATCGGTGCGGAAAATTCCCCGAAGGCTGCTTCCAGGGTGTTGACGTCCCCAGTCATCCGATGAATATTCGTCGTGATCGATCGAGCGATCAACGACGGACGGACATCGGCACACAGGAGGCGGCAGCGGTATGCGGCACACCACGCTCGGGACCCGCGGCACGGTCCCGGTGACCGGCCTGTCCTTCGGGGCGGCCGGGATCGGCAATCTCTACACCCCGGTCGGCCCAGGGCAGGCGCACGAGGCCGTCGACGCCGCCTGGGACGCCGGCATCCGGTACTTCGACACCGCGCCCCACTACGGCCTCGGCCTCTCCGAACGGCGGCTCGGCGCCGCGCTGCGCGACCGGCCGCGCGACGCGTACACGCTCTCCACCAAGGTCGGCCGGATCCTCGAACCCGTCCCGGGCGCCGCCACCGCCGCGCCCGGCGACCTTCCCGACGACCTCGACCACGGCTTCGCCGTACCGGCCACGCACCGCAGGGTGTGGGACTTCAGCGCCGACGGCGTACGCCGCTCCGTCGAGGAGAGCCTGACCCGGCTCGGCCTCGACCGGATCGACATCGTCTACCTCCACGACCCCGACGACCACGCGGAGGAAGCCCTCACCCGGGCCTACCCGGCGCTGGAGCGGCTGCGCGCCGAGGGCACCGTCGGCGCCATCGGCGCCGGGATGAACCAGACCGCCCTGCTCACCCGCTTCCTGCGCGAGACCGACAGCGACGTCGTCCTGTGCGCCGGCCGCTTCACCCTGCTCGACCAGTCGGCGCTCACCGAACTGCTGCCCGAGGCGGCGGCGCGCGGCAGGAGTGTCGTGGTCGGCGGGGTCTTCAACTCCGGGCTGCTCGCCGACCCGCGCCCGGGCGCGACCTACGACTACACCGCGGCGCCGCCCGCCCTGCTCGACCGGGCCCTGCGCATGGACGCCGTCACCCGGCGGTACGGCGTCCCGCTGCGCGCCGCCGCCCTCCACTACCCGCTGCGCCACCCGGCCGTCGCGAGCGTCCTGGTGGGCACCAGATCCGCCGCCGAGGTACGGGACGCCGCCGCGCTCGCCGACCTGACCCTCCCCGACGACCTCTGGGCCGAACTGCGCGCCGAGGGACTGCTCACCGAGAACGGAGCCACCGTATGAGAGTCGCCCTGCACACCAAGGTCCGCGCCGACCGGATCGAGGCGTACGAGGAGGCCCACCGCGAGGTCCCCGCCGAACTCACCGCCGCGATCCGCGCCGCGGGCGCCACCTCCTGGACGATCTGGCGCAGCGGCACCGACCTCTTCCACCTGCTGGAGTGCGCCGACTACGCCGCCCTGCTCGCCGCCCTGGACCGGCTCCCCGTCAACATCGCCTGGCAGGCGCGGATGGCCGAGCTCCTCGACGTCGTCCACGACTACTCCGAGGACGGCGCCGGCGCCGGACTGCCCGTGGTGTGGGAGCTGTGACCCCGATGCCCCCCGCCCCCGTCGTCGACGCCCACCACCATGTCTGGGACCTGTCCGTACGCCCCCAGGAGTGGATGACCGGCAGCCGGATGGACCCCATCCGCCGCGACTTCACCCTGGACGAACTGGCCGTCGAGGCGCGGGCCGCCGGGGTGGGCCCCCCCGACCACTCCCACCCCGTCCCCGCCCCCGCGGACCCCCCCGTGTGCCGGCCACGCGCCCCCCGGCACTATCTCGGCGGGGGCGTCGTCGGCTGGACCGACCTGACCGCGCCCGGCGTCGCCGACACCCTCGCCGCGCTGCGCGGAGGCCCCGGCGGCGGCGCACTCGTCTCCGTACGCCATCCGGTGGAGGGCGAGGCCGACCCGGAGTGGCTGCTCCGCCCCGACGTGCTGCGCGGGCTGGCCGCCGTCGCGGACGCGGGGCTCGCGTACGACCTGCTGGTGCGCCCGCACCAGCTTCCCGCCGCGATCGGCGCGGCCCGGTCCCTGCCGGGGCTCACCTTCGTCCTCGACCACCTCGCCAAACCGCCCGTCGCCGAGGGGCGCACCAGCCCCTGGGCGGAGCGCCTGCGGGAGCTGGCCGCCCTGCCCAACACCGTCGCCAAGCTCTCCGGGCTGGTCACCGAGGCCGACTGGGACTCCTGGACGGCCGGGGACCTGCGCCCGTACACGGACATCGCGCTCGACGCCTTCGGGCCCGAGCGGCTGATGTTCGGCTCAGACTGGCCGGTGTGCCGGCTGGCCGCGTCGTACGGCGCGGTCCTCGACGCGGCGCGTACGGTCACCGACGGGCTCTCCGCGGCCGAGCGCGACGCCGTCCTCTCGGGCACCGCGCGCCGCGTCTACACCCTCTGAACCGGATCGGTCTCCTCCCCGGCGGCGGCCCGCGCGAAGGCGTCGCGCACCTCGTCGGGGAACCGGTCCAGCCCGAGCAGCCCGGTGACCGAACCGGTCGCCAGCGCGTGCCAGGTGCCCGCCCGGCGCAGCATCGGATGATCGCCCCCGGCGAGGAGCACGGCGCACGCCTCCGCTCCCGCCTCCCGGGCGCGCGCGGCCATCGCCACGCTCTCCCGGGGATCCGTGGTCCGGTCGCGGTCGCCGTGGAGCAGGACGATCCGGCGGCCCCCGAGATGGTCCGCCGGCTCGCCCGGCGGACACCACGGGGCGAGCCCCACCACGCCGACGACCTGCTCGCGCGCGGCGGCGGCCAGCGCGGCGCGCCCGCCCATCGAGTGCCCGACCAGCACCACGGGCACCGGTCCGACGAGCTGTTCCAGCTCGTCCAGCGCCCGCCGGACGTCCCTGGCCGCGTCGGCGCGGGCCCCGTTCCACCCCCGGTGGCGGTAGCGGACCCGGCCCACCACCACGTCGTGGCCCTCGGTGGCGCGGAGCACCGCGCGGGTGAACGGCCGCATCCGGAGCCCCGGTGGATTGAGCCGGGTGGGCGGACGCTCGGACTCCGAGCGTCCGCCGTGCAGCAGCAGGACGACGGCGCGGGGGCGCGCGGCCGTCCTGTCGAGGACGAGCGCGGGGCGGACGGCGGCTCGCCGGTCGCTTTCTGGCACGTGGGCCTTCCTTCCTGCGGGTGCGGGGAGCCCCGGTGGCGGGCGCCCCCTCCCGGACGATTCGGAGCCGCGGCGGTCCCGGACGGCTCCCCGGCCCCGATGTGCCGCGCGTCACCCCTTCCCCGACCCTCCCCGCCGGGCGTTCCCCGGGGCCCTGCGGCACGCTGGAACCATGCCGGAAGTACCCGAGGTCGAAGCGCTGCGCACGTTTCTCGACGGCCACCTGGTCGGCAAGGAAATCGTCCGTGCCCTGCCGCTGACGGTCAATGTCCTCAAGACCTATGATCCGCCGCTCTCGGCGCTCGAAGGGACCACGGTCACCGCCGTCGCCCGCCACGGCAAGTATCTCGACATCGTCACCCGGGGCGCGGGCGGCACCGGTGACGAGACGCTGCATCTCGCCGTCCATCTGGCCCGCGCGGGCTGGCTGCGCTGGAAGGACGCGTTCTCCGGCGCGCCGCCGCGCCCCGGCAAGGGGCCGCTCGCCTGGCGGACCGTACTGGCCGAGGGCGACGGCTTCGACCTGACGGAGGCGGGCACCACCAAGCGCCTCGCCGTCCATCTCGTCCGCGACCCGGCCGACGTCCCCGGGATCGCCCGGCTCGGCCCCGACCCGCTCGCCGCCTCTTTCGACCGGGACACGTTCGCCCGGCTGCTCGCCGGTGAACGGCGCCAGATCAAGGGCGCCCTGCGTGACCAGCGGCTCCTCGCGGGCATCGGCAACGCCTACAGCGACGAGATCCTGCACGCCGCGCGGATGTCGCCGTTCAAACCGGTGAAGAACCTCTCCGAGGACGAGATCACCGAGCTGTACGAGGCGCTGCGCACCACCCTCCGCGACGCCGTCGAGCGCTCGCGCGGGGTGGCCGCGGGAGCGCTCAAGGCGGAGAAGAGGACCGGGCTGCGGGTGCACGGCCGTACCGGCGAGGCGTGCCCCGTCTGCGGGGACACGATCAGGGAGGTGTCCTTCAGCGACTCCTCGCTCCAGTACTGCCCCACCTGCCAGACGGACGGCAGGCCGCTCGCCGACCGCAGGATGTCCCGGCTGCTCAAATGACCGGCCGCTCGGTCGAACCGCGGCCGGGCCGTGGTCAGCCGCCGCCGATCCGCACCACCGTGCGGCCGTCCGCGTGCCGTACCTCGAAGTGGTCGATCTGACCGGGGCGCATGGACGCGCCGCCACGGGTGATCAGCCGCTCGCCGTCCTCCGTACGGGACGCCCAGGACGCCACCGTCTCCCACGACCCGTCCACGCCCACGGCGATCAGCGCGCAGACCCCCGTGACGGCCGGCCGCACCAGCTCCAGATCGACATCGGTGCCCCAGTCGGTCTCCGTCGTCGTCACCATCGCCGCCGTCCCCGTCGTGTGGTCCGACGCCGTCCACTGCGCGCTCGCCGCCGGGCCCGCGGCCGTCGTCCGCGTCACCCCGAGCACGGCGAGCGGACCGCCCACCATCAGCGCCGCCGCCACGGCCACCAGCGCGAGGCGGCGCCTGCGCCCGCGCCGCCGGCCCTCCGCCGTCCGCCCGAGCAGCCGCGCCAGCATCTCCGGGCCCGCGACGACCACCGGCGCCATCCCGGCCGGGGTCTGCCGCGCGTAGAGGTCGAGCTGTGTCCGCACCCCGCCGAAATCGCCCAGCGACAGGGTGCACTGCGGGCATTCCATGAGGTGATCCTCGAAGCGGAAGGCTTCCGCGGCGTTGAGCACGCCCAGTGCGTAGGCGCCGACATCGCGATGGAGGTCCAAGGTCCGCATGGTCTCTGGTACGCAGGGCGGCGCCGAATCATTCAAAGGAGCGCGGTCGACCGCTCACACTCCGGCGCCCTACACTCCGGCGTCATGCTGCGCGTACTGGCTGTGGACGACGAAGAACCGGCCCTGGAGGAGCTGCTCTACCTGCTCAGGGCCGATCCGCGGGTGCTGCGGGCCGAGGGCGCCACCAGTGCGACCGAGGCGCTGCGCGGGATCGGCGCGGCGCTCGACGCGGGACCCGACGACTCCGCGGCCGTCGACGTCGTCTTCCTCGACATCCACATGGCCGGACTGAGCGGACTCGACGTCGCCCGGCTGCTCGCCGGGTTCGCCGAGCCCCCGCTGATCGTCTTCGTCACGGCCCACGAGGGCTTCGCCGTCCAGGCGTTCGACCTGAAGGCCGTCGACTACGTCCTCAAGCCCGTCCGCAGGGAACGGCTGGCCGAGGCCGTACGCCGGGTCGCCGAACTGGTGGGGGAGCGCACCCCGCTCGCCGCCCCGGCCGCCGACCAGATCGCCGTCGAGCTGGGCGGCGTGATCCGCTTCGTCGCCGTCGACGACATCGCCTACGCCGAGGCGCAGGGCGACTACGCCCGGCTGCACACCGGCACCGGCAGCCACCTCGTACGGATCCCGCTGACCACCCTGGAGGAGCGCTGGCGGGCGCGCGGTTTCGTACGGATCCACCGCCGCCATCTGGTCGCGCTGGCCAGGATCGACGAGATGCGGCTGGACGCGGGCGCGATGAGCGTACGCGTCGGCGACGCCGAGCTGGCCGTCAGCCGCCGCCACGCCCGCGCGCTCAGGGATCTGCTGATGCGACAGACCGGTCGCTGACCAGGGCCTTCCCCTTGGATCACCGGGCTGCGTACACTCCGGGCGCGAGCCACCGCCGGACCGGGGGCCGGCACGGAGGGCACGCGGTACGACGGGTACGGCGGGGGAGGGGACACCATGGCGGGGGAGCCCGCGGCGCCGCGCCGCGAGATCGTCACCGGCGAGCCCCGGCGCGTACGGCCCCTGCCGCGCTACCGCGCCCAGGCCGAGATAGCCGAGCAGACCGCGCTCGGCGACGCCTACGTCCGCTCCCTGATGCGCAGTCAACTCCGTGCCGGGCTCACCGCGTTCGCGGTCCTCGCCCTGGTGGCGGGCACCCTGCCGCTGGCCTTCGCCACCCTGCGCGACGCCACCGCCGTCTGGGTCGTGCTGGGCTTCGCCGCCTACCCGCTGCTCACCCTGCTCGCCTGGTGGTACGTACGGCGCGCCGAACGCAACGAACGGGACTTCGCCCGGCTGGTGAAGGGCCGGCCCGCTCCGTGAGCCAGAGCCACCCGGCGGTGGCGATCGCCGTCGTCGTCCTCGCCACCGTCCTCGTCGGCGGATTCGGGCTGCGGATCTCCCGTACCACCTCCGACTTCTACGTCGCCTCCCGCACCGTCGGACCGGGCCTCAACGCCGCCGCGATCAGCGGCGAGTACCTCTCCGCCGCCTCCTTCCTCGGGGTCGCGGGACTGGTGCTGCTGCACGGCCCCGACATGCTCTGGTATCCGGTCGGCTACACCGCCGGCTATCTCGTGCTGCTCGTCTTCGTCGCCGCTCCGCTGCGCCGCTCGGGCGCGTACACCCTGCCCGACTTCGCGGAGGGACGGCTGGAGTCACGGGCGGTGCGACGGCTGGTGAGCGTCTTCGTGGTCGGCGCGGGCTGGCTCTATCTCGTCCCCCAGCTCCAGGGCGCCGGACTGACGCTGAAGATCCTCACCGGAGCGCCCGACTGGTTCGGCGGGGTGCTCGTCTCCCTCGTCGTGGTGGTGGCCGTCGCGGCGGGCGGGATGCGCAGCATCACCTTCGTCCAGGCGTTCCAGTACTGGCTCAAGCTCACCGCGCTGCTGGTGCCCGCGATCTTCCTGCTGCTGGCCTGGCAGGGCGACGGCCGCCCGCCGGTGGACCTCGATCTGACGGGCGCGGTCGCCGGGCGCGCGGACCATCCCCTGTACGCGACCTACGGGCTGATCGTGGCGACCTTCCTCGGCACGATGGGGCTGCCCCATGTCGTCGTCCGCTTCTACACCAGCCCCAACGGGCGGGCCGCCCGCCGCACCACCGTGTTCGTCCTCGGGCTGATCGGCGCGTTCTACCTGCTGCCGCCCGTCTACGGCGCGCTGGGCCGGCTGTACGTGCCCGAACTCCCGCACGGCGCCTACGCCGACGCCGCCGTCCTGCTGCTCCCGGAGCGTGCGATCGGCGGGCTCGGCGGGGACCTGCTGGGCGCGCTCGTGGCGGGCGGGGCGTTCGCCGCGTTCCTGTCGACCGCCTCGGGGCTGACCACCGCCGTCGCCGGTGTGCTCACCCAGGACGTCCTGCCCTCGCGCGGCGTACGGGACTTCCGGCTGGCGACCCCGCTCGCCATGGCCGTCCCCCTCGGCGGCTCCCTGCTGGTCAGCGGGATCCCCGTGGCGGACTCCGTCGGCATGGCGTTCGCGGTCTCCGCGTCCTCGTTCTGCCCGCTGCTCGTGCTCGGGATCTGGTGGCGCCGGCTCACCCCGCCCGGCGCGATCGCGGGGCTGCTGCTCGGCGGCGGTCTCTCGTTCGCGGCCACCGTGATCACGGTGAGCGGTACGGTACGGTCCGGCTGGCCGCACGCCCTGCTGGCCTGGCCCGCCGTGTGGTCCGTACCGGTCGGCTTCCTCGCGATGATCCTGGTCTCGCTGGCCACCCGGAGCCGGATACCTCCCGGCACCAACGCCGCCATGACCCGCTTCCACCTCCCGGAGGCCCTGATGCCGGGCGGCCGGGACACCACGGGAGGGACCCGATGAGCGGAGCCGCGCTCGCCGTACTGATCGTGCTCGGACCGCTGCTCCTCGCGGGCGGCTTCGTCCTCGGCCGCCGCACGGCGCGCCCCGAGCGGACCAGCGATGTCGGCACCCCCGTCGAGCACGCCACCTTCGAGACCCTGCACACCGCGTCGCTGGCCGCGCCTCCGCTGCGGGCCGGGCTCACCGAGGAGAGCGCCCGCAAGGCCGCCCACCGGCTCCGCTCCCTGCTCGGCACGGACGCGCTCTGCCTCACCGACGGGGAGCGGGTCCTCGCCTGGGACGGGGCCGGCGGTCACCACGCCGAGCGGGCCATGGAACGCGCCGGGGACCTGCTCGCCAGCGGACGCGGCACCGCCTTCAGCGACGGCTGCGACGACCTCGACTGCCCGCTGCGCTGGGGGGTGGCCGCGCCGCTGACCGTCGACAACCGGGTGCTCGGCACCCTGATCGCCTACGCCCCGCGCGAGTCGGCGGTGCTGGCCCGCGCGGCCGGCGAGGTGGCCCGCTGGGTCTCCGTACAGCTCGAACTCGCCGAGCTGGACCGCTCCCGCACCCGGCTGATCGAGGCGGAGATCAAGGCGCTGCGGGCGCAGATCTCCCCGCACTTCATCTTCAACTCGCTCGCCGCCATCGCCTCGTTCGTCCGAACCGACCCGGAGCGGGCCCGTGAACTCCTGCTGGAGTTCGCGGACTTCACCCGCTACTCGTTCCGCAGGCGCGGGGAGTTCACCACCCTCGCCGACGAACTCCACTCCATCGACCAGTATCTGGCCCTGGTCCGGGCCCGGTTCGGCGAACGGCTCTCGGTCACCCTTCAGATCGCCCCCGAAGTGCTGCCCGTGGCCCTGCCGTTCCTCTGTCTCCAGCCCCTCGTCGAGAACGCCGTCAAACACGGACTCGAAGGCGCGGCGGCCGCCGCCACCAGCCGGATCACCATCAGCGCGCTCGACGCGGGCGCCGAGGCCGAGGTGGTGATCGAGGACGACGGCGTCGGCATGGAGCCGGACCGGCTGCGCCGGATCCTGCGCGGCGAGGGCGACGCGTCCACCGGCATCGGGCTGCTCAACGTGGACGAGCGGCTGCGCCAGGTCTACGGCGACGCGTACGGCCTGGTGATCGAGACCGGGGTCGGCGCGGGCACGAAGATCACGGTGCGCGTGCCCAAGTACCGCGCGGGGGTGCACGGCACCTGAGCGTCCGCCGGGTCCGTCCCGCGGGCGCGGGGCGCGCCGGGGGACCGGTACGGCGGACGGGCCGCGCGGGTCAGAAGAGATGGATCGCGAGATGGCCCAGCGGCAGCCCGAGCTGCCAGGCCGGGGTCCACACCCGCGGCCCCGCCTCCTCTCCCGGGAACTCCCCCGTGCACTCCACGGCCGGTTCTCCCGCGGCACCACCCGAACGGAGCGCGCTCCCGCGCGGGGGCGCCACCGCGTCGAGGTCGGGCGCCAGCAGCTCCGTCTCCTCCAGCCACCGCCACGCCTCTCCGGCCAGCGCCAGATCGGGGTCGCGGACCTCGGAGTCCGACTCGAAGTCGGCCGCCTCCAGCCGGTCCAGGCGTCCGCACACCCAGTCCCGCCAGGATGTCCCGTACGCCGTCAGTGAGCGCCACTCCTCCATCCTGGCCACGACCCGCGGGCCGCCCACCGAGCCGTCCGAGAGGAAAATCGTCAGGGCGAGCGCGTCCCGGCCCGCCCGGTACTCCAGCGTCGTCGGCGGCATCAGATCCCCGGTGCGCAGCAGCTCGTCGGCGATGTACTCGGCGTACATCCAAGCCATGGGCACCAGAAGGCCGCCGCCGGCCCCTTCGGTACATTCCGGACGCATTGCTCTTCCGCCTTCCTTTCTTCCCCCGAAGCAGGCTGAGGCCGACCGGCAATGGCTGGGCGGTCCTAAGGGAGCATTGAACCGGCGGAGACCGCCCCGCGTGGCCAGAAGAGCAGGATCCGGCGGCGGACGGGAGCGGATTGTGACGGGTGAGGCCGAGAGTGACGCGCCCGGCGATGGAGCGGACGATTCCGGTCCGCATGTGCGGCCGCTCCTCGGTGCCTATGTGCTGGAGGCGCTGGAGCCCGCGGAGGACCGGCGCGTCGCGGACCATCTCGCGGGGTGCGACACGTGCGGCGCCGCCTATCTGGAGGTGGCCGACGCGCCGTCGCTGCTCGCGCTGCTGGAGGAGGACGACCTGCGGTAGCCGGGCAGCTCCCGGGAGAGCGCCCGCAGGGCGTAGTACGAGCGGGACTTGACCGTGCCGGGTGGGATGCCCAGCACCCGGGCGGCCTCGTTCACGCTCAGTCCCCGGAAGTAGATCTGCGCCAGCACCGCGCGGTGCTCGCGGCTCAGCGTCCTGACCGCCTGGCGTACGTCGAGCGCGGCGACCGTGCTCTCCGTACGGTCCTCGGGGTCGGCGGTGGCGGCGAGGACCCCGTCGCTGACCTCCGGGGGGCGCGCGAGACGCGATCTGCGCGCGTCGATCGCCAGCCTGCGGGCGACGGTGAAGAGCCAGGGCCGCATCGACTCGAAGGGCCCCTCGAACGCCTCGGGATGGAGCCACGCCCGTACCAGCGTCTCCTGGAGCAGGTCCTCGGCGCGCTGGCGGTCGCCGTAGGTCAGCCCCAGCAGGAAGTTCAGCAGGGCGGGGCCGTGGTCGCGCTGAAGCTCCGCCAGCGCCCGTTCGTCGGTCGTCTCCGTGGCCGTGGCGGTGGTCATCGTGAACGCCCTTTCCCGTCGGGGTCGCTGTCCTGCGGTGGTGGCTGCCGCCTGCCGTATACGAACCCATGGCGGCGCCGAGGGACAGGGAGCGCACCGAGATCTGCGACGAGCGGTCGCTCACTGCGGCGAGTGGTGCGGTGAACGGTCGGGCGGCGGCGTTCGGCCCCTTTCGGGTGCGGTGTCGGCTTGGTTCCTTGACATGTATTTATATGACTATATGGATTCATTGGGTTGGTATTCCGCCATCTCGCGCCCCCTTCACGGAAACCGGAGCCCGCCCGATGACCCACCGCATGCGACAGGGAGCCGTGGCCGCCGCCCTGCTCCTCGGCACCACGGCGGCCTGCGCCGGCCCCGCCCGGCCGCCCGCCCCCCACGGGCCACCGGCCCACGGCCCCGCCGCGCAGCGCGGCTTCACCCTCGTCGCCTCCGGTGACGTCCTGCCCCACGACTCCGTCATCACCTGGGGCAACGAGGCGGCCGACGGCGGCGGATACGACTTCCGGCCCATGCTCGCCGGGGTGAAACCGGTGGTGTCCGGGGCCGATCTGGCGATCTGTCACATGGAGACGGTGTACGGCGAGGAGGAGGGGCCGTTCTCCGGCTACCCGGCCTTCGTCTCCCCGCCCCAGCTCGCCGCCGGGCTGCGCGCGACCGGCTACGACTCCTGCTCCACCGCCTCGAACCACACCCTGGACGACGGAGCCGACGGTGTACGCCGCACCCTCGACGCCTTCGACAAGGCCGGACTGAAGCACACGGGCTCGGCGCGCTCCGCCGCCGAGGCCGGCCGGCCCGCCCTGCTGACGGCGGGCGGCGCACGGGTCGCCCAGCTCGCGTACACCTACGGCACCAACGACCAGCCGCTCCCCGACGGGCAGCCGTGGGCCGTCAACCTCGTCGACGAGCGCCGGATCGTCGCCGACGCCCGCGCCGCGCGCAAGGCGGGCGCCGACGTGGTCGTGGTCAGCCTGCACTGGGGCACCGAATGGCAGACGGAACCGGACGACGACCAGCTCGGCCTCGGGCGCGCGCTCACCGCCTCCCGGACCGGCGGCCGGCCCGACATCGACCTGATCCTCGGCACCCACGCCCATGTCCCGCAGGCGTACGAGAAGGTCAACGGGACCTGGGTCGTCTACGGGATGGGCGACCAGATCGCCGGGACGATGGCCAACGACGACGGCGACCAGGACGGACGCGGCAACCAGGGCTCGATCGGCCGCTTCACCTTCGCGCCGCCCGCCGCGCCGGGGCAGCGCTGGCGCGTGGCGAAGGCCGAGTTCGTCCCGCAGCTCATGGACCTCACGTCCGGCCGTGTCGTCAGCCTGCCGCGCGCCCTGCGCGACGAGCCCGACCGCGACGACTACCAGGAGGCCAGATCGTCCATCACCTCGGCGGTGCTCGGCCGCGGCGCCGCCGCCGACGGACTGACCGAGGGCGACCGCTGACGGACGGCGGCGGGCGGCGGGCCGCGCCCGGCGGACACGGCCCACGCGGCGGGCCCGGCGGGTCGCTTCGGAACGGCTGCGACGGAACGATCCCCACCGAACGGCTGCTGCGGAACGGCCGCTGCCGAGGGACCGCTACGGAACGACGGTCACCGGCCAGCGGCCCGCCTTGACCAGCCGTACCGCCACCGAACCGACGAACCGGTGGCCCGCCGACTCCGAGGCGCCGACCACCACCGCGTCCGCCGTCAGCTCCTCGGCCGCGGTGACCAGGCCGTTGTACGGGTCCCCGTGGAAGGTGTGGAACTCCCAGCGCACGTTCCAGGTGTCCTTGACCCGCTCCAGCGACCCACGGATCTCGGCCACCAGCCCCTCGGCGATCTCCCCGGTGGCCTCGGCGACCGGGGCCCCCAGGGCGGCGCCCGCCGCCAGCACCGGCTGTACGTAGACGATCGCCAGCAGCGCGTTCTGCCGCCGGGCCAGACCGCTCGCGTACGCGGCGGCACGGAACGAGGACTGGGAACCGTCCATGCCGACGACGATCACCTTCGGGCCGTCGGTCCCGCGTTCGAATTGGGTTGGCTGCTGAGTCACGGCACGCAGGTTATCCGCTCCCGACGCGCGGCCCGACGCCGGTCTGCCTAGAGTGCTGATCATGAGTGCCGGCGGACGGGGACAGGACCGGGGCCAGGGCCCGGGACAGGGCCGGGACGGCGGGCCGGAGCCGGAGCACGGACAGCCCCGGGCGCCGCGGCGCGGGCCGGCCGCCGGGAGCGCCCCGGGACATCTCCTCGACCGGGTGCCGGGCGCCCTGGCGATGTTCTTCGTCGCGCTCGGCGTGTACTGCGCCGCCATCGCCCTCGTCTCCCCGCTGCGCCGTCTCCTCACCCCCGTCACCCGCTTCCTCGACACCGTGGTCGTCCCCCTCAGCGCCAACCTCGCCTACGCCGTCTTCCTGCTGCTCCTGGCCGCCGCCGTCGCCGCCAGGAAGAAGGCCGCCTGGTGGCTGGTGATCGTCTGTCTGGGGCTGCTCCTCCTCAGCGACCTGCTGCTCCTGCTGACCCTCGCCGACCGGGAGTGGCTGCCCAACCTCGTGCTGTGCGCCGTCGTCGTCGCCGTACTCCTCCTGGCGCGCCGTCATTTCTACGCGGAGACACGCCACGGCGCCGTCCGCAGGGCGCTGCTCGTCCTGGTCCTCGGGCTGGGTGCCGGGGTGCTCGCCGGCTGGGGGCTGGTCTCCGCCTTCCCCGGCACCCTCGCGGGCGGCCAGCGGCTCCCGTGGGCCGCCAACCGGGTGTTCGGCGGGCTCGTCTCCTCGGGGGCCTTCGACGGCACGCCGCCCCACCCGCTCTCCTTCCTGCTCGGCCTGTTCGGCGCCGTGGCGCTGCTGGCCGCCGCCGCCACCCTCTTCCGCTCGCAGCGCATCGAATCCGCCCTGCACGGCGACGAGGAACCCCGCATCCGCGCCCTGCTCGCGGCGTACGGCGCCCAGGACTCGCTGGGCTACTTCGCCACCCGCCGCGACAAGGCCGTCGTCTTCTCGCCGGGCGGCAGGGCCGCCGTCACCTACCGCGTCGAGACCGGGGTCGCGCTCGCCAGCGGCGACCCGGTGGGCGACCGCGCCGCCTGGGCCCCCGCCATCGAGGCGTGGCTCGCCCTCGCCAGGCGCTACGCCTGGGCCCCGGCCGTGATGGGCGCCTCCGAGGAGGGGGCGACCGCCTACGCGCGCGCCGGGCTCGGCGCCATCCGGCTCGGGGACGAGGCGATCCTCCTGCCCGACCGGTTCGACCTGGCGGAGCCCGCGATGCGCGGCGTCCGGCAGGCCGTCGGGCGGGTCCGCAGGACCGGCGCCACCGTCAGGATCCGCCGGCACTCCGCGCTCACCCCCTCGGAGACGGCCCGGCTCGTCGACCTGGCCGACGCCTGGCGCGACACCGAGAGCGAACGCGGCTTCTCCATGGCGCTCGACCGGCTCGGCGACCCGGCCGACGGCGACTGCCTGCTCGTCGAGGCACGGGACGCCGGAGGGACCCCGATCGCCCTGCTCTCCTTCGTCCCCTGGGGCGCCGACGGCGTCTCCCTGGACCTGATGCGCCGCGACCGCGACGCCCCGAACGGCGTCATGGAGTTCATGGTCGCCGAGGTGTGCGACCGGGCGCGCTCGCTCGGACTGCGCCGGATCTCCCTCAACTTCGCCGTCTTCCGCGCCGCCTTCGAGGAAGGCGCCCGGATCGGCGCGGGCCCCGTCCTGCGGCTCTGGCGCCGTCTGCTGCTCTTCCTCTCCCGCTGGTGGCAGCTCGAAGCGCTCTACCGCTCCAACGTGAAGTACCGGCCGCGGTGGTTCCCCCGCTTCCTCTGCTACGGCGACGCGGGCTCCCTGGCCAGGATCGCCCTCGCCTCCGGCATCGCCGAGGGCTTCGTCACCGTCCCCGGCCTCGGCACCACCCCGGGCCGGTGGCGCCGCCGTCCCCGCGGCGTCACCGGGCCCGCCACCACCACCGGGCTGCCCACCATCGAGGCGCTACGGCTGCCGGGCACCGGCACCGCGCCCCCCGTACGGCAGCGCAGAACGCCCGAGCAGGTACGGGTCCGCCACCTCAAGCTGGAGCGGCTGCGCGCCGCCGGTGTCGACCCGTACCCCGTCGGGGTGGCCCCGCCCACCGCCGCCCTGGCGGAGATCCGGGCCGCGCACCCGGCGCCGCCCGCCGGCTCCCGTACCGGCGAACGGGCCACCGTGGCCGGACGGGTGATGGCGCTGCGCGACTTCGGCGGTGTCGTCTTCGCCGTCCTGCGCGACTGGTCGGGCGATCTCCAGCTCGCCCTGACCCGCGACACGGCGGGCGCCGGGTCGCTGCGCCGCTTCACCGCCGACATCGATCTCGGGGACCAGCTCACCGCCACCGGCGAGATCGGCGCCAGCGACCGGGGCGAGCTGTCCCTCTTCGTCACCGACTGGCGGCTCACCGGCGCCTGTCTGCGCCCACTGCCCGACAAACGGCGCGGCCTCACCGACCCGGAGGCCCGGGTACGGCACCGCTCGCTCGACCTGATCGTCAGGCCCGAGGCGCGCGAGGTCCTCCGCGTCCGCTCCGCCGCCGTCCAGGCGGTGCGCCAGGGGCTGCTCGACCGCGGCTATCTGGAGGTCGAGACCCCGATCCTCCAGCGGGTGCACGGCGGCGCCAACGCCCGGCCGTTCACCACCCACAGCCACGCCTACGACCTCGATCTCACCCTGCGCATCGCGCCCGAGCTGTATCTCAAACGGCTCTGCGTCGGCGGCCTGGAGAAGGTCTTCGAACTGGGCCGCACCTTCCGCAACGAGGGGGTCTCGTACCGGCACAACCCCGAGTTCACCATGGTCGAGGCGTACCAGGCGTACGCCGACTACGACGTGATGCTCGATCTGACCCGCGAGCTGATCCAGGGCGCGGCGACCGCGGCCCACGGCGCGCCGGTCGCGCGCGGGACCCGCCCCGACGGCCGCCCCACCGCACTCGACCTGTCGGGACGCTGGCCGGTCAGAACGGTGTACGGAGCCCTCTCCGAGGCGCTCGGGGAGGAGATCGGCGCCGGGACCGGCGAGGCGGCGCTGCGCCGGCTCTGCGACCGGTCGGGCGTGCCGCACACCCCGGACGACACGCGGGGCGAGATCGTGCTGGAGATGTACGAGCGGCTGGTGGAGGCGCGGACCCGGGAACCCGTCTTCTACAAGGACTTCCCGACCGATGTCTCCCCGCTCACCCGCCCCCACCGGGCCGACCCGCGGCTCGCCGAGCGGTGGGACCTCGTCGCGTACGGCACCGAACTGGGCACCGCCTACTCCGAGCTGACCGACCCGGGGGAGCAGCGGCGGCGGCTCACCGAGCAGTCCCTGCGCGCCGCGGGCGGCGATCCGGAGGCGATGGAGCTGGACGAGGACTTCCTGGAGGCGCTGGAGTACGCGATGCCGCCCACCGGCGGTCTGGGGCTCGGTATCGACCGGCTCGTCATGTTCCTCACCGGGCTGACCATCCGTGAGACACTGCCGTTCCCGCTGGTGCGCAGGGGCTGAGGCGGGCTCGGTCCCCTCATCCCATCGGGTGCTTTCCCCGGGATAACCAGTGTTGGTGAACGGCGCGGAGCATCCGCCGTACGAACCATTGGTCATGAAAAAGGATCAGATGATTCTGGGGCGCCGCGGGGTGCTGCGGATCGCCGCCTGTCTCGGCGTCGCGGTCACCGCGCGGCTGCTGAGCACCGGAGAGGCCGGGACACCGGGACGCCCCGCGGGGCCGCCGCCCGCCGCGGGGCCGGAAGCGCCGCTCCCCGGGCCGGACCCGTCCATGACCGGCGCGGGGGGACCGCCGGCCGGCCTGGGGACCCGCCCCTCCTCGTACCGGCTCCAGCCCATGGGCGAGGGGGCGGTGACCGGCCTCGGCAGAGCCCTGCCCCCCGTACGCCACAGGCCCTTCCTGGAACTGCCCGAACTGGGCCACACCATGGTGCTCACCTTCGACGACGGGCCCGACCCCGCGTACACCCCCGGCATCCTGCGCACCCTGCGCGAACACGACGTCCGCGCGATGTTCTTCGTCTGCGGCGAGATGGTCGACGTCCACCGCGATCTGCTGCGGGAGATCGCCGACGACGGCCATGTCATCGGCAACCACTCCTGGTCGCACCCGCAGATGACCAAGCTCACCCGCTCCGGGATCCGCGGTGAGATGGAACGGACCAGCGAGGTGATCGAGGAGACCGTCGGAGCCGCGCCGCTCTGGTACCGCGCGCCCTACGGCGCCTGGAACCGGCACTCCTTCGAACTCGGCGCGCGGATGGGCATGGAACCGCTCGCCTGGACCGTCGACACCCTCGACTGGACCACGCCGGGCACCGGCACGATCGTCCGCAGGGTGCTGGCCGGCGCGGGCCCCGGCGTCGTCATCCTCTCGCACGACGCGGGCGGCGACCGCTCGCAGAGCGTGGCGGCGCTGCGCCGGTATCTGCCCCGGCTGCTGGACGGGGGCTACCGCGTCGCGGTGCCGCACCGCTGAGCCGCGACCAGGGCGGGGGAAGGGGTGGGTACGGGGCCGGTCCCGCGGCGGGACCGGCCCCGTACCGTCAGCGGGTGGAGACCAGCCGGGCGAAGACGACGACGTTGCCGTCGTACCCCCGCGTCTTGGAGTAACCGCCGCCGCAGGTGATCACCCGCAGCTCGGCGTGGCCGGTGTCGCCGTAGACCCGGGAGCCGGGGAAGTCGTTCTTCGAGAAGACCTCGACCCCGTAGACCTCGAACACGGCGGTGGTGCCGTCGTACCGGTCGACCTCGACGTGCCGGCCCCTGGCCACCGCGCCCAGACCGTAGAAGACGGTGGGTCCCGCCTGGTTGTCGACATGGCCGACGACCACGGCCGTCCCGCGCTGGCCCGGTGACACCCCGTTCTGGTACCAGCCGGCCAGATTGGGGTCCTGCGGGGGCGGCGCGGCGATCCAGCCGTCCGGGTCGAGCCCCACGTCCATCACCGGTGCGTCCACCTTGATCGCCGGAATGCGGATCCGGGACATCGGGGCGTACGGCAGCGGCTTGATGTCCGGCAGGGCGGTGGTGGCCAGCGCCGCCGGATCGGGCCTGCTGGCCGGCGCCGCCGCGGACGCCGGTTGCGGGGGCCCCAGCGGTACGTCCACCCCGTTGCGCATCAGGGCGATTCCCGTGAGCATGACGAGAGCCAGTACGCCCCAGGGCGAGCGCTTCCTCGACTCCGGGGCGTGGTGGTCCTGGCCCATATTTCTCCCTTCGTGGGCAGCCTGCACGCACGGTAAGGGCGCCGGGCCCGACCGGCGATCACTGGCGGGCGAACGGGTGGCACGGGCGGGCGCGATGACCCGACCGGGTCACCGGAACCTCCTGATCGAGTAATCGGCCCGACAAAATTTCTGACGGTCCGTGACCTGCGGCTCCGCCCGGACGGAGGCCCTTGTGACGGCGTGTCGGCCTCCCCGCGCACACCCGGCCGAAATGCGCGCTTCCGGTTGCCCGGTGAGGGTTCGTCATGGAAGGCGTTCTCGTCGAATTTCCCGGAGCGCCGCTTTGGGGCGTCTTCCGCTGGAGGTTCAACGATGCGTGCTTCACGCGCTCTCGCGGTGACCGCGACCGCCTGCGCGGCCGTGGCGCTCTCCGCTCCGCTGGCCGGCGCCACCAATGGCCCCCGCGATGTCTCCGTCAACCCGTTCGAGGTCCACCGGGGCGGCACACTCCATATCCGGGTGGAGGGCTGCGGCCACGGAGGCACGGTCACCTCCAACGCCTTCTCCCGGGTCGAACTGTCCGTCAACTCCTCGGGGCACTCCTCGGCCCGCGCCCGGATCCACGACTTCACCACGCCCGGCCACTACAACCTGGCGGTCCGGTGCAGCGACGACCCCCGCACCGTCACCCACCAGTTCCGGGTGCTGGAGGGGCGGGGCGCGCTCGGCGGTCTCGGTGGCTCCGTCGGTCCCAGTTCCACGGAGATGGCGGTCGGCGGCGGGCTGGTCGCCGCGGCGGCCGTCGGCGGGTCGTTCTTCCTCACCCGTCGCCGGCGTCTGAACGCCGTCGGCGTCTGACCGGACGGTCCCGGTGGGCCACCCGGCAGGGAGGGCCCGGACGGACGCGCCGGGGAGAGCGGGCGCGGACACGGGAAAGAGCGAGGACGCCGGACGCCCGTCGCCCCGAGCC
>NZ_JBHZDA010000054.1:38460-49620 GCF_042755665.1 Streptomyces sp. NPDC059142 | reverse complement strand
CTGCGCCGGTTTGAAAACCGACCCGGGCGGGGGGGGGGGGGCCGCCCGCCCGCGGGGCGCCTGGGCGTTCCGGGGGGGGTCTCGGCGGGGGGCGGGGGGCGCCACCCCCCCCCCGGTCGCCCCCTGGCCACTGCGGCGCCCACCGCACCGCGCCGCCCCGAACACCGCGCACGGAGCCCCACGGACCGGGCTCATGGGGATCCCCTATCGTGACCCCATGTCGAACGACGAGCAGCCCACCGCGCACCGCCAGGACCGCGAGATCGAATCCCTCGACGAGTTCGACCGCACCGTGCAGGCCCGGGGGACGCTGCGCGGATATCGCGTGCAATCCGTCGATCTGACGGCCCGTACGCCGGAGCTCCTCCGTACCGACACCACGGACACCGTTTTCCTCGGCTGCCCCATGGAGCCCGACGCCGCGTCGAAGGTGCGCGCCGACGGTGCCATGGTCTTCCCGCCCGTGCCGAACCTGCCGTTCGACCCCTACCGGGGGTTCCTCTACTCCCCCGACCGGCTCTTCGAAGGCCTGGAGGACGGCGGCTACGAGACGACCCCGGACGCCCTCGCCTACGCCTGGTTCCAGCGGACCAAGGCGGACGGCGACATATTCGCGTCCATGCTGCGCTCCGTGCACGACGACGCGATATCCGACGCCCTGGACGAACTCGTGGTCGGTGCGCGCGTCGTGGGCGTCATGGGCGGCCACGCGATGGCCCGTGGCACCGACGCCTACGCCGGTGCGGCACGCCTCGGGCGCTCCCTCACCCGTACTGGGCTGACCGTGGCCACCGGTGGCGGCCCCGGCGCGATGGAGGCCGCGAACCTCGGCGCGTACGCCGCCGCCCACCCGGACGAGATGCTGGACCAGGCGCTCGAAGTGCTCGCCGGGGCACCGTCGTTCGTTCCTTCCATTTCCGCGTGGGCACGGGCCGCCTTCGAAGTCAGGGCGCGCTGGCCTAAGGGGGACGACTCCATCGGAATCCCCACCTGGTTCTACGGCCACGAACCGCCCAACGTGTTCGCCGGCCACATAGCCAAGTACTTTGCCAACGCGACCCGTGAGGACGGCCTGCTGGCCCGCTCCAACGCCGGGGTGATCTTCCTGCCCGGTGCGGCGGGCACCGTCCAGGAGATCTTCGACAACGCGACGCCGAACTACTACCAGTCGCGTGGCGAACCGACCCCGATGGTCCTGGTCGACCGCGCCCACTGGACCGAGCGGCTCCCGACGTGGCCGCTGCTCCAAGCACTCGCGAAAGAACGCCCGATGGAGGCGCGGATCGCGCTCGTCGACTCGGTGGACGAAGCCCCCGACGCGCTCGCCATGCTTTCCTCGCGCTGAAGGGAACCGCCGCCCTGCTCACCGCGCCGTACGCCGGTACGCCGCCCGTCGGGATGACCTCTGAGGTAATCGACGCCGCGGCCACGGCGCGACAGGCTCATCCCCTGTACACACAAGCGTGAACAGGGGATCAAAGATGACCGACGCCGCCGCACTCACGGAACGCACCCGCGCTGCCGTCCAGCTTCTGCTCCAACGCATCGCGGAGGGCGACCCCGCCCGTATCGCCGAACTCTTCGCGGAGCAGGTCGACTGGGCCATCGCCGACAACCCCGCCGTCCCGTGGATCCGGCCCCGCACCACGCGCGCCGATGTAGCGGACCACTTCCGTGAACTCGCCGAGGGACAGTGCCCGGACCCGAACGGCTCCTCCATAGACGTCCTTGTCGCGGACGGGGCGGAGGCGGCGCTCAGTGGCCGGCTCGCGGGCACCGTACGGCAGACGGGGAAGTCGTTCAGCTCGCCCTTCGCCATGCGGCTGACAGTGGAGGACGGCCTGATCACGCGCTACCGCGTCTACGAGGACAGCCTCGCCGTCGCCGCCGCATGCATTCCCTGAGAGGGGCTCAGCGCGCCGCCTGTACGCGCCGTACGGGGCGCTCGTCCCGCTCCTCCAGGACCACCACGTCCTCCGCGGCGAAGGCGACCCCTACCGTCGCGCCCTCCGCCGGGGCGGCGTGCAGCCCGCACTCGGCCTCCAGGACCGGCCCGTCGCCCGGCTGGTCGGGGCGCAGCAGTACGGCGACGCGGCTGCCCCGGAACGTACGGGCCTCGACGGTGCAGCGCAGCCCCCGCGCGGCGTCGACCAGTCGTACGCCCGCGGGGCGTACCAGGAGCAGCCGTTCCCCCCGGGCGGAGCCGTCCGGTACGGGGATCCGGCCCCAGGGCGTTTCGGCGGCCCCGTCGCCCACGGTCGCGGGGACGATGTTGTCGAAGCCGAGAAAACGCGCCACGAACGCGGACGCGGGCCGCTGCCAGACCTCCAGCGGTGTGCCGCTCTGGGCGATACGGCCGTCGCGCATGACCACGACGCGGTCGGCGAGCGCGAACGCCTCGCCCTGGTCGTGAGTGACGGCGAGCACAGTCGTACCGAGCCGTCCGAAGAGGCCGCGCAGTTCGACGACGAGGCGCTCGCGCAGGCTTCGGTCCAGTTGGCCGAGCGGTTCGTCGAGCATCAGCAGCCGCGGGCGGGGCGCGAGCGCCCGTGCCAGGGCGACCCGCTGCTGTTCGCCGCCGGAGAGCGCGGCGACGGCGCGCCGCCCGGCGCCCGGCAGGCCCACGAGTTCGAGGAGTTCGTCGACCCGCAGAGCCTGCTCGTCGCGTGGCGCGCCGCGCATCCGCAGGCCGAAGGCGACGTTCCCCGCCACGTCGCGCTGCGGAAAGAGCTGGTGGTCCTGGAACATCAGCCCGACGCCGCGCCGGTGCACCGGCACCCCCGACTGATCGGTGCCGTCCAGGAGGATCCGCCCGGTGTCCGGGCTCTGGAGGCCCGCCACGACGCGCAACAGGGTCGACTTGCCGCTTCCGCTCGGACCGAGCACACAGACGATCTCGTGCCCGGCCACCTCCAGATCGACCGCGTCGAGCGCGGCGTGCGGCGCGGTGCCGGTGCCGAACCGTACGGTCACGTCCGACAGGGTCAGCAAGGCCATCAGAACTCTCCCGAGCGGTCGGTACGGATACGTTCGAGCACCAGCAGCGACACCGCGCACACCACCATCAGGACCGTGGAGAGCGCCATCGCCTGCCCGTAGTTGAGCTCCCCGGGCCGGCTCAGCAGCCGCGCCACGGCCACCGGCAGCGTCGGCCGGTCGGGACGCGCGATGAAGACCGTCGCTCCGAACTCACCGAGCGAGACGGCGAAGGCAAACCCTGCCGCGACGAGCGTGGCCCGCCGTACCAACGGCAGATCGACCTCCCGCCAGGCGCGCAGCGGCGACGCACCGAGAACGGCAGCCGCCTCGCGCAGCCGCCCGTCCACCGCGCGCAGCACCGGCAGCATGATCCGTACGACGAAGGGCACGCCCACCAGCGCCTGGGCGAGCGGCACGAGGATCCAGGAAGCCCGCAGGTCGAGCGGCGGCTCGTCGAGGGTGATCAGGAAGCCGAATCCGACGGTGACGGCGGAGACGCCGAGCGGCAGCATCAGCAGCGCGTCGAAGCCCCGTACGAGGCGCCCCGCGCGGCGGGTCAGCGCGGCGGCGGCGAGGCCGCCGATCACCACCGCGACGACCGTGGCGACCAGCGCGTACCGCAGCGAGTTCCAGACAGCCTCCAGCGGCGGTACGAGGAAGGTGCCGCCGCTCGCGTCGACCGAGGCGAGCGCCCGGTAGTAGGCGAACCCGTAGCCGCTCGGACCGTCCAGGGAGCGCTCGACGAGCACCCCCAGGGGCAGCAGGATCAGCAGGGCGACGGTCGCGAGCACGCCGCCGAGCAGCGCCCACTGCCCGGCGCCGGCGGGCCGACGCGCGGTCTGCGCCGGGTCGACGAGCTTCAGCGCGGACTCCCTCCGCCGTACGGTCCCGGCGTGTACGGCGAGAATCGCGCCGACCGCCACGAACTGGACGAGCGTGAGTACGGCCGCGGTGGGCAGGTCGAGGAGCTGCGCGGTCTGCCGGTAGATCTCGACCTCAAGGGTGGAGAAGCCGGGGCCGCCGAGGATCTGCACGACGCCGAAGGAGGTGAACGTGAAGAGGAAGACCATGAGCGCGGCGGCGGCGACGGCCGGAGCGAGCGCGGGCAGGGTCACGCGACGCCACGCCGCGAGGCGTCCGGCGCCCAGTACGCGCGCCGCTTCCTCCTGGCGCGGGTCGAGCTGTGACCACAGGCCGCCCACGGTGCGTACGACCACCGCGTAGTTGAAGAAGACATGGGCGAGAAGGATCGCCCAGACGGTGGTGTCGAGCCGTACGCCCCACAGGTCGTCGAGGAGTCCGCCGCGCCCGAGCAGCGCCAGGAAGGCGGTGCCGACGACGACAGTGGGCAGCACGAAGGGCACGGTGACCACGGCGCGCAGCAGTTGCTTCCCCGGGAAGGCGAAGCGCGCGAAGACATAGGCGCCGGGCAGTGCGATCAGCAGCGTGAGAGCGGTGGAGGCGAGCGCCTGCCAGGTGGTGAACCACAGGACGCCGAGGATGTCGGGGCGGCCCAGTACGTCGCCCACGCGCCCGAACTGCCAGGCACCGTCAGTCCTGAGGCCGCGGCCGACGATCGCGGCTACGGGGTAGGCGAAGAAGACGGCGAAGAAGGCGAGCGGCCCGGCCATCAGCGCGAGGCGTACGGCGCTGCCACGCCCGCGTCCACGTCCGCTCCCCCGTCGCTCCGGGGCCCGCGTGACACCGCGCCCGCGCGCGGCGCCGCGCACCGTGCTCCGCAGTACGCGCCGTAGCCCGCCGCCCCGTACGCCGCCACCGCGTGGCACGGCGCCTCGCCCGGCGCGGCCGTCCTTCTCCGCCGCCCGGTCCTTCTCCCCCTCGGCTACTTCACTGTGAGGGAGGACCACGACTGGATCCACTGCTCGCGGTTGGCGGCGATACGGTCGGGCGCCACGGTCTCGGGCCGGTCGACGGTCGCACCGAACTTCGTGAACAGTTCGGGCAGTGCGACGCCCTTGACCACAGGGTTCACGAACATGTTCAGCGGCATGTCCGCCTGGAACTTCTCACTGATCAGGAAGTCCAGCAGCGCCTTGCCGCCGGCTGGGTTCTTCGCGCCGTCGAGCAGCCCCGCGAACTCGGTCTGCCGGAAGCAGGTACCGGTGGAGACCCCCGTCGGTGCCTCCTGGGGCTGCGGCTTCGCGTACAGCACCTCCACGGGCGGACTGGAGGCGTACGAGACCACCAGCGGCCGGTCGCCCTTGGCCTTCTTGCCACCCGCGGAGCCGGAGAAGCTCTCGTTGTACGCCTGCTCCCAGCCGTCGACGACCTGGACGCCGTTGGCCTTGAGCTTCTTCCAGTAGTCCTGCCAGCCGTCGTCCCCGTAGTGCGCGACGGTGCCCAGGAGGAAGCCGAGGCCGGGCGAGGATGTCGCGGCGTTCTCGGTGACCAGGAGGTCCTTGTACTGGGGCTTGATCAGGTCGTCGAAGGACTGCGGCGGCGCCAGCTTCTTGTCCGCGAAGTACTTCTTGTCGTAGTTGACGCATATGTCGCCGGTATCGATCGGCGTGACGCGGTGCTTCTCCTTGTCGAGCTGCGCGCTCGCGTCGACCCGGTCCAGACCCTTCGCCCCGTACGGCGCGAAGAGGCCGTTGTCCAGGGCCCGGGAGAGCAAGGTGTTGTCGACGCCGAAGAAGACGTCCCCCTGGGGCGACCCCTTGGTCAGGATCTCCTTGTTGAGCGCTTCGCCGGCGTCGCCGCTCTTCAGCACCTTGACGGTGTAGCCGGTCTCCTTGGTGAACTCCTTCAGCACCGCGGGGGACGCGTTGAAGGAGTCATGGCTGACGAGGGTGACGGTCTTGGACTGCGCGCCGCCACTCCCCCCGTCGCCGGACGACGCGGAGCCGTCGGAACCACCGCAGGCCGCGAGAGTCGCGGCGCCGAGCGCCGCGGCCAGCGCGGCGAACGCCGCCCTCCTGGCGCCGGTACGGATACGGATCGTGCTCACTGGTTTTCCTCCTGGGATGTCCAGGAGAAGACGCGGCCCCGCCCAGGGACCGGTCGTCGGCACGGACCGGACCCGGGGCAGGGCGCAACAGCTTGAGTGATGTCCGAACTTCCTACCCAGAATGACCTGGGCAAGGTTCAGAGGGTCTGCGACCGCTGCCCGTTCTCACGGACATGTGCCGCACTCTCAGCGCTGTGGCGCTCCCCTGTCGGAAAATATGCAATGCGTTTCGGCCCAAGGTTACCCCCAGGGCGCGCTACCGCTCCGTGGCGGCCAGCTGTCCGCACGCCCCGTCGATCTCCTGGCCCCGTGTGTCGCGTACGGTCACCGGCACGCCGTGCGCCGCGATCGCCTCGACGAACTTCTTCTCGTCCTCCGGCCGCGACGCGGTCCACTTCGAGCCCGGGGTCGGGTTGAGGGGGATCAGGTTGACGTGGACCCGCTTGCCCTTGAGGAGCCGGCCCAGCCGGTCGCCCCGCCACGCCTGGTCGTTGATGTCGCGGATCAGGGCGTACTCGATGGAGATCCGCCGGCCGGACTTCTCCGCGTACTCCCACGCGGCGTCCAGCACCTCCCGGACCTTCCAGCGCGTGTTGACCGGAACGAGGGTGTCGCGCAGTTCGTCGTCGGGGGCGTGCAGCGAGACCGCGAGACGGCACTTGAAGCCCTCGTCGGCGAAGCGCAGCATCGCGGGCACCAGACCGACCGTGGAGACGGTGATCCCGCGCTGCGAGATACCCAGACCGTCCGGCTCGGGGTCGGTGAGCCGCCGGATCGCGCCGACGACACGCTTGTAGTTGGCGAGAGGCTCGCCCATGCCCATGAAGACGATGTTGGACAGCCGCGCGGGGCCACCGGCGACCTCGCCGTCGCGCAGGGCGCGCATCCCGTCGACGATCTGGTGGACGATCTCCGCGGTGGACAGGTTACGGTCCAGTCCCGCCTGCCCGGTCGCGCAGAAGGGGCAGTTCATCCCGCAGCCCGCCTGCGACGAGATACACATGGTGACCCGGTCTGGGTAGCGCATCAGCACGGACTCGACGAGCGTGCCGTCGTGCAGCCGCCAGAGCGTCTTACGCGTCGTGTCGTCGTCGCACGAGATGTGCCGCACCACCGACATCAGCTCGGGCAGCAGCTCCGTCGCGAGTTTCTGCCGCGCGGCGGCCGGGATGTCCGTCCACTGCTCGGGGTCGTGCGCGTACCGCGCGAAGTAGTGCTGCGACAGTTGCTTGGCGCGGAACGCCTTCTCCCCGATGGCGGCGACGGCCTCGCGACGCTCGGCGGGGGTGAGGTCGGCGAGGTGCCGCGGGGGCTTCGTGGCTCCGCGGGGCGCGACGAAAGTGAGTTCTCCGGGTACAGGCATGGTCCGTCCAGTGTCGCAGACGACGCCGCGTGGCCCGCCGCCCCGTACGCCGCCCAGGGCTGCCGCTCAGAGAGACCCGCTCCGGGAGACCGCCCCAGGAGGACACGGGAAGACACAGCACGGGAAGACAAGAGGGACGAGCGCGCCAGGAAGACAAGAAGAAGAGGGGGTACGCCACGCCGTGCGCGGCGTACCCCCTCACCACATGATCAGGACCCCACGAAGAGCACCAGGAGCAGCCAGACCACCGGCGCCGTGGGCAGCAGCGAGTCGAGCCGGTCCATGATCCCGCCGTGCCCCGGCAGCAGCGTGCCCATGTCCTTGATCCCGAGATCACGCTTGATCATGGACTCACCGAGGTCGCCGAGCGTGGCGCTGGCCGCGACGGCCAAGCCGATCAGCAGCCCCTGCCACCAGGCGCCGCCGTCGATCAGGAACTCCATCAGGAGCGCGCCGGCCACCATCGCGAAGGTCACGGCGCCGCCGAGCCCCTCCCAGGTCTTGCCGGGGCTGATACGGGGCGCGAGCTTGTGCGTACCGAAGCGCCAGCCGACCGCGTACGCGCCGGTGTCGCTGACGACGGTCAGTACGAGGAACATCAGCACACGCTGTGAGCCGTCCCCCGCTGTGAGCATCATCGCGACGAAGGTCGCCAGGAACGGCACGTAGAAGGCGGCGAAGACCCCCGCGGTGACGTCCTTGAGGTAGCCCTCGGGTGGCTCCGTCATCCGCCAGATCAGCACGGCGAGCGCGGTGAGGGCCATCGCGACCCAGGCACCCTCCGCACCGCGCGCGTACCCCGCGACGACCATCGCGGCGCCGCCCACGGCCAGCGGTACGAGCGGTGCCTTGATGCCCTTCTTCTCGTCGAGCCGCGAGGTCAGCTCCCACAACCCCACGACCACGGCGATCGCTATGACACCGATGAAAACGGCCTTGACGATGAAGAGCGACGCCGCGACCACGGCACCGAGCCCGACACCGACTCCTATGGCCGCGCGAAGATCACGACCGGCCCGCTTCTTCGGCGGGGACGGCGGGGGCTCGGCCATGGGCTCCTGCGAAGTCTCGTCGCGGAACAGGGGGCCGCCCGGCCGAGCAGCCCCCCGGTCGTCGTTCTGGGCCCCGCCGTTCGCGGGTTCGTCGGGCACGATGGGCATGGGCCGAGTCTGCTGTGCGGAATGCTCATCGTATGCGGGACCCGCCGGGGCAGCCCCCTGGTCGGTCGGTCCCCAGTAACCGGCTGTCGGCAAGGCCCCCCGGGAAGAGTCGTTCATCAGACTTCGAGCAGCTCGGCTTCCTTGTGCTTGAGCAGCTCGTCCACCTGCGCGACGTACTTCGCGGTGGTGTCGTCGAGCTCCTTCTCGGCGCGGCGTCCCTCGTCCTCGCCGACCTCGCCGTCCTTGACCAGCTTGTCGATGGTCTCCTTGGCCTTGCGGCGCACGGCGCGGATCGAGATCTTCGAGTCCTCGGCCTTGGTCTTGGCGACCTTGATGAACTCCTTGCGGCGGTCCTGGGTCAGCTCCGGGAACACCACCCGGATGATGTTGCCGTCGTTGCTCGGGTTGACGCCGAGGTCGGAGTCGCGGATGGCCTGCTCGATGTTGCGCAGCGCGCTCTTGTCGAACGGGGTCACCACGGCCATCCGTGCCTCGGGTACGGCGAACGAGGCGAGCTGGTTGATCGGGGTGAGCGCACCGTAGTAGTCCGCCACGATCTTGTTGAACATCGCCGGGTGCGCACGCCCGGTGCGGATCGCGGCGAAGTCGTCTTTGGCGACCAGGACGGCCTTCTCCATCTTCTCCTCGGCCTCGAGGAGGGTCTCTTCGATCACCACTTGCTCCTGCGTGTCTTGAGTGGGCCCGGCATGCTTGCCGGCCGGCGGAACCTGCGTCGCGTCTTGTCCTGCACGGTGTCCGACCGGCAGGGCTTTGTCCATCCCCGTACGGGGCAGCCCGGAATCAGTTCCGGGTGCCCTGGTCGCTCACGAGTGTGCCGATCTTCTCACCCTTGACCGCACGCGCGATATTGCCTTCCTTCAGCAATTCGAAGACGAGGATCGGCAGCCGGTTGTCCTGGCACAGCGTGATCGCGGTCATGTCGGCGACGCGCAGATCACCGGCGATGACCTCGCTGTATTCGAGCGCGTCGAACTTGACCGCGTCGGGGTTGGTCTTGGGGTCGGAGTCGTAGACCCCGTCCACGCCGTTCTTCCCCATCAGCAGCGCCTGGGCGTCGATCTCCAGGGCGCGCTGGGCGGCGGTGGTGTCGGTGGAGAAGTACGGCATGCCCATACCGGCGCCGAAGATGACGACGCGGCCCTTCTCCAGGTGGCGTACGGCGCGGAGCGGGATGTACGGCTCCGCGACCTGGCCCATGGTGATGGCCGTCTGGACGCGGGAGTCGATGCCTTCCTTCTCCAGGAAGTCCTGAAGGGCCAGGCAGTTCATTACCGTACCGAGCATGCCCATGTAGTCGGAGCGGGCCCGGTCCATGCCGCGCTGCTGGAGTTCGGCGCCGCGGAAGAAGTTCCCGCCGCCGAGGACGACCGCGATCTGGGCGCCGTCGCGGACGACGGCGGCGATCTCGCGGGCGATGGCGTGGACGACGTCGGGATCGACTCCGAGCGCCCCTCCGCCGGCGAACGCCTCACCGGACAGCTTCAGCATGAAGCGTCGCTTCGCACCGTCGGCGCTCTTCTCGGCGCTCTTGTCGGCCTGTTCCATGGAGATCTCCTCGTGCACATACGAAGAAGGCCATTGCCGGGGTCCTTGCGGTTCCCTGTGCGGCAATGGCCTCCTCGTCAGATCTGCGGTCGCCCGGCCGCCTGCGAAGTAATGCCGTCAGGCACACGCGAGCGACTGCCTCCGACCCTATCGGGGTCTTTGGTTGATCGCGTACGGACTCAGACGCCGACCTTGATGCGCGAGAAGCGCTTCAGGGTGACACCGGCCTCGTCCAGGATCTTCTGGACGGACTTCTTGTTGTCCTTCGCGAAGGCCTGCTCCAGAACGACGTTCTCCTTGAAGAAGCCGTTGACGCGACCCTCGATGATCTTCGGAAGGGCGGCCTCGGGCTTGCCCTCCTCGCGCGAGGTGGCCTCGGCGACGCGGCGCTCCTTCTCGACCGTCTCGGCCGGGACCTCGTCGCGGTTGAGGAACTTCGGCGCGAAGGCGGCGATGTGCTGCGCGATGTCCTTGGCGACCTGGGCGTCTTCCTTGTCCAGCTCGACCAGCACGCCCACCTGCGGCGGGAGGTCGGGCATCGTGCGGTGCATGTACGCCGCGACGTAGCCGCCGGTGAACTGCGCGAAGCGGTCCAGGACGATCTTCTCGCCGAGGTTCGCGTTCGCCTCGTCCACGTACGCCTGGACGGTCTTGCCGGCCTCGATCTCGGAGGCGAGCAGCGTGGCGAGGTCGGCCGGGGACGTCGCGGCGACGTGCGCGGCGAGCGTGTTGGCCACGGCCTGGAACTTGTCACCCTTGGCGACGAAGTCCGTCTCGCACTTCAGCTCGAGGAGGACGCCGGAGGTCTTGTCGTCGGAGATGAGGGAGACGACGGCGCCGTTCTCGGCCGAACGG
The DNA here is from genome assembly GCF_042755665.1 of Streptomyces sp. NPDC059142. NCBI lineage: Bacteria > Bacillati > Actinomycetota > Actinomycetes > Kitasatosporales > Streptomycetaceae > Streptomyces > Streptomyces sp. NPDC059142. The sequence goes on along the minus strand of NZ_JBHZDA010000054.1, from coordinate 38,729 downwards.
CCCTCGCGCTTGGCGACGCCCTTCTGACCCTTGACGCGGAGCGTCTCGACGGCCTTGTCGACACTGCCGTCGGCCTCTTCCAGGGCCTTCTTGCAGTCCATCATGCCGGCGCCGGTGAGCTCGCGGAGCTTCTTGACGTCAGCGGCGGTGAAGTTCGCCATGATCTGTAATTCTCTTTCGAAGGTCTGAAAGATCTACGGGTGAACGGCGGGGGCCGATGGGCCCCCGCCGTCAACTGCCGAACCTGATGAAGGTCAGGCCTGCTCGGT
>NZ_JBHZDA010000054.1:0-38452 GCF_042755665.1 Streptomyces sp. NPDC059142 | reverse complement strand
GCCTCGGTGGCGGGCGCCTCGGCCGGCTTCTCGGCCTCGGCGGCCGGGGCCTCGGTGGCGGGCGCCTCGGCCGGCTTCTCGGCCTCGGCGGCCGGGGCCTCGGCGGCCGGAGCCTCTGCGGCGGGAGCCTCGGCCGGCTTCTCCGCGGCGTCGTCCTTCTTCTCGCCCTCGAGCAGGTCGCGCTCCCACTCGGCGAGGGGCTCGCCGGCGGCCTTCTCGCCCGGCTTCGAGTCACCGGTGGCCACGCCGGAGCGGGCGATGAGGCCCTCGGCGACGGCGTCGGCGATCACGCGGGTGAGCAGGGTGACGGAGCGGATCGCGTCGTCGTTGCCCGGGATCTTGTAGTCGACCTCGTCGGGGTCGCAGTTGGTGTCGAGGATCGCGACGACCGGGATGTGGAGCTTGCGCGCCTCACCGACGGCGATGTGCTCCTTCTTGGTGTCGACGATCCAGACGGCGCTGGGCACCTTCTGCATCTCGCGGATACCACCGAGGGTCTTCTCCAGCTTGGCCTTCTCGCGGGAGAGGACCAGCAGCTCCTTCTTGGTGAGGCCGGAGGCGGCCACGTCCTCGAAGTCGATCTGCTCAAGCTCCTTCAGACGCTGAAGGCGCTTGTAGACGGTGGAGAAGTTGGTGAGCATGCCGCCCAGCCAGCGCTGGTTGACGTAGGGCATGCCCACGCGCGTCGCCTGCTCGGCGATGGCTTCCTGCGCCTGCTTCTTCGTACCGACGAACATGATGGAACCGCCGTGGGCGACGGTCTCCTTGACGAACTCGTAGGCGCGGTCGATGTACGACAGCGACTGGAGCAGGTCGATGATGTAGATGCCGTTGCGCTCCGTGAAGATGAAACGCTTCATCTTCGGGTTCCAGCGACGGGTCTGGTGACCGAAGTGGACGCCGCTTTCCAGCAGCTCCCGCATCGTGACGACGGCCATGGCCGTACTCCTTGAGGTACTCGGTTGTCGCGTCCGCCGGACGGCAGTCGCGCCTGACGCCTCGATTGCGCTGTGCCACGGGAAAGCCCGAGACCGAGAAGCGCTGGCATCGGCGCGAAGAGGCCGATGACGAGGCGTGCGAAGTCGACCCGGTGACCCGGATCGCCACAAGAAGTGTACGGGACCTTCGCACCCTCGGGTGACGGCGTTATCCACAACCGGTCAGTTGTCCACAGATCCGGTTCATGATCAGCGCGGCCGAGCCTTTCGGGTCCACGGTGTATCGCATGATCACCCAGCGCGTCACCCGCCGTTCACCGTTCCCGTGTCTGCTCGCCCGGGCCGGGAAGCGGATCCGCAAGCCATCCCTGGCCCCCGCCCTCACGCTGGCGCTCGCGCTCGCCGTGGGGCTGCTCTGGGCGCCTCATGCCTCCGCCGCCCCGCCGGCTCCGGCTCCGGCTCCGGCTCCGGCTCCGACAGGAACGCCCACTCCCTCCGAGCCCCCGCCCGGCCTTCCGCCCTCCGCTCCACCTGAGGTCCCGGACGGCCGCCGGTCCTGGCCTGTGGGCACACGGCCCACGGTGCTGCGCGGCTGGCAGCCACCGGCGACGGGGTGGGGGCCCGGCCACCGCGGGGTGGACCTCGCGGCGCCCGCCGGCGCTCCGGTACGGGCCGCCGCGTCGGGGCGGGTCTCCTTCGCGGGGCCCGTCGCAGGGCGCGGGGTGGTCTCGATCACCCTGCCCGGCACGGGCGAGCCACCGCTGCGCACCACCTACGAACCGGTGGAACCGCTGGTCAGGAAAGGTGACCAGGTAGTGGCGGGCCAGGTGGTCGGCGTGCTGGCGGCCGGGCCCTCCCACTGCCCGACGACCTGTCTCCACTGGGGGCTGCTGCGGGGTGACACCTATCTGGACCCGTTGTCGCTGCTGCCGCCCGGCATGCTCCGTCGGGGCCCCGCCCGGCTGCTCCCGATGTTCGATGTGCCGGAGCCTGCGGCATCGCCGGACCCGGAGCCGGCCATGCCCGGGTCACCGGGACGGACATGGCCCGTCACACCGGTTCGGGAACCGATCGCGGGACCGGTCCCGGCTGGTGGATACGGCAGCTCGCACGGGGCGTACGGGCTCTACGCACTGGCGCTGCTGGCGATCACGGTCCTGGCCCGTCGCCCAGGATGCCGCCGGAGTGCCGAGCGCGTCGGGGTCAGCCCCGTACCCCGCGCAGCGCCATGGAGACGGCAGCCTCGGCGATCTCCGGCGGCGCCTCTGCGGCACCGAGTTCGATACGGCGGACCGCCGCGTCCACCACGCCCTGGAGCAGCATGGCCGCCAGCCGGGGCTGCTCGTGGCCCAGATCGGCCAGGGCTTCGACGATCATGGCGATCAGGCCGCCGTGCGCGGCGCGGATCTTCTCCCGGGCACCGGCGTCCAGCTCGCTCGCGGAGATGGCGACGACCGCGCGGTGACGCCGGTCGCCGACCAGGGCGAGCTGCTGCCGTACGTACGCCTCGATCTTGGCCTCGGAAGTGTCCGCGCCGGCCATGGCCGCTTCGACCTCCGCCGCCCAGACCGGGAAATCGACGGCGCACAGCTCTTCGACGACGGCGGCACGCGAGCGGAAGTATTCGTAGACCGAGGACCTGGCGAGGCCCGTGCGCTCGGCGAGGGCGGGGAAGGTCAGCGCCTCCGTGCCGCCTTCGGACAGGAGGGAGCGCGCGGCGTCCAGCAGGGCGCCGCGTTGCATGGTCCGGTGCTCGGCCACGGAGGCCGCTCGAATCCTTGGCACACCTCCACTTTACGGATGCGACCGCGGCAGCACAGCCTCAGCGTCCGACGTCGGCCAGCTTGGCCCGCAGTTGGAGCACGGATTTTGTGTGGATCTGGCTGACCCTGCTCTCGGTTACACCGAGCACATTGCCGATCTCCGCGAGGGTCAGGCCCTCGTAGTAGTAGAGCGTGACCACTGTTTTCTCCCGGTCGGGGAGGGTGTTGATGGCGCGGGCCAGCAACCGTCTCAGCTCGCGGTCCTCGGCGACCTCCACCGGATTGTCGGCGGCGGTGTCCTCCAGGGTGTCCATCAGGCTGAGCCGCTCGCCGCCTTCGCCTCCGACGTGGAGCAGCTCCTCCAGCGCTACGACGTTCGCCAGGGACAACTGGCTGAAAACCGCGTGCAGTTCCTCCAGTGCGATACCCATCTCCGCGGCCACCTCCCCCTCGGTGGGGGTACGCCTGAGCTGGGCTTCCAGGGTGGCGTAGGCGCGCTCGACGGCGCGGGCCTTCTGCCGCACGGAGCGCGGAATCCAGTCCAGCGCCCGGAGTTCGTCGATCATGGCCCCGCGGATCCGGGTGATCGCGTACGTCTCGAACTTGATCGACCGCTCGATGTCGAACTTCTCGATCGCGTCGATGAGGCCGAAGACCCCCGAGGAGACGAAGTCCGCCTGCTCCACATTGGCGGGGAGGCCGACGCTGACCCGGCCCGCGACGTACTTCACCAGCGGCGAGTAGTGAAGGATGAGCTGCTCGCGCAGCCGACCGTCGCCCGTGCTCTTGTACGACCGCCACAGCTCGTTGAGCGACGAGGGCGCGGGGGAACGCACGGCGCTCCGGGCAGCCGGGGGCGCTGCCGCGCGGTCAGACCCGGAGGTGTGCTGGGGCATGCGTCGCCTTGAGCCGTTCTGCCGTGAAGTGCGGGGGGACATCTCGCTGGATCGGAGTCCAGGTGAGCGTAGCGTGACTGGGACGTCGCGCTACGCGAGGAGTGAACGGCAGGGCCCGCCCCGGTGGATACCGTCGGCCACGCATTCGATCGGGCGCCGACCCCGCCAGGTCCTGTCCGGGCACCGGCCTGACCGGAGTCGCCGATAGCGGTTCGAGGATCATCTCTCCTACCTTTTCACCCGAATGCCCCAGATCAAGCACCGCCTCGCCGCGCGAGGGTCTCCGGTGTCGTCCGGGAGGCCAACTGCCACCGGTCGCCGCGCCGTTCGACGAACCCCAACGAGTGGAGTTCGTACAGCCTGCCGAGCGCCTCGTCGGCCGTCGTGCCCGCGTCCCGCGCGATGTCCCGCCCGTCGGCTGCGCCCCTGGCCGGCAGCGCTTCGAGAACCCGGGCACTGACCGGATCGAGGAGATCCCTGGGGAGTACGGGGCCCCGGCGGGCCGGGGCCAGGTCTCCGATGTCTCCGACGAGTTCGACCACTTCGGCTGCGTCAGTGACCAGCACACCTTCGCCGCGCAGCAGTTCGTGCACGCCGGCGGAGAGCCCGCTGGTGGCGGGCCCCGGGACGCCCATCGTGAAGCGGCCGAGCCGCTGTGCGCAGCGCGCCGTGACGAGGGAGCCGCTGCGGTACTCCGCCTCCACCACGACCGTGCCCCGGGTGAGCGCCGCGATGACACGGTTGCGCAGTACGAACCTGCTGCGGGTCGGATGGTCCCCCGGCGGCAATTCGCCGATGACCAGGCCCTGTTCGGCGATCCGGCGGACCAACTCGGCGTGGCCCGGCGGGTAGACCACGTCGACGCCGCAGGCGAGCACGGCGACGGTCGCCCCGTCGGCGGCCAGGGCACCGCGGTGTGCGGCGCCGTCGACACCGAAGGCGGCCCCCGAGGTCACCACCCAGCCCCGCGGGGCGGGCCCCCCGCGCCGCCCGCGCCGCCCCAATGGCCCCCCACCGGGTAACCCCCCCCGCCCCCCCCGCCCCCGCCATATGTGCCCCGTACGGAGTACACGCCCGGGCCCCGACGACCGCGACGGAGCGCAGGGACCAGATCCGCAGATCCGGCCGGCCGCGGATCCACAGGCCGATGGGCCGGGCCGGTCCGAGGTCGTCGAGCTGGCTGGGCCACTCCGCGTCGCCGGGGCAGACGAACCGGCCGCCGACCGCGGTGACCGCCGACAGATCACGCTCGGGCACGGCCCGCGCGGCCCGGGCCCGGTAGCCGTCGAGGCGACGCTCCGTGGCCCCGGTGAGCTTTCCGCGTACGGCGTCCCGGGCGCCGGCCGGCGAGCCGAGCAGGTCCAGCAGGCCCACGGCGCCCAAGGTGCGCAGCCATCGGCCGGCCTGTTCGTCGCCCGGTTCCAGGATCCGGGTGAGCGCTGCGCGGGCCAGCCGCTCCTGGGGGCCCACGGCCGTCATGAGCCGCCTCCCGCCACGGCCTCGGCGCCCCGGGCGATGCCTGTGCGCAGCTCCAGGGCGAGGTCCACGTGGCGGGCCTCCGGCCGGTCGCACCCGGCGAGGTCCGCGATCGTCCAGGCGACCCTCAGGACGCGGTCGATACCGCGTGCGGTGAGCAGTCCGCGCTCCAGGTCCCGTTCCGCCGCGCCGAGCGCCCCGGGGGCGACGGGCCAGCGGGTGCGCAGCTCGTGGCCGGGGACCTCGCTGTTGGCCGACCAGGGCGTGCCGTCCAGCCGGGCCACCGATCGCTCTCTGGCCTCCCGTACCCGTGCGGCGACCGCCGCCGTGGATTCTCCCCGGCCGCCCTGGCCGAGGAGATCCGCCCGGTTGACGGGCTGGACGGTCACCCGCAGGTCGACGCGGTCGAGGAGCGGTCCGGAGAGCCGTGACTGGTAGCGGCGGATCACCGAGGGCGGACACTCGCATCCCGCGCCGTTCAGCGTGTGCCGTCCGCAGGGGCAGGGGTTGGCCGCGAGCACCATCAGGAAGCGCGCCGGCAGCCGTACCACCCCCGCGCTGCGTGCCACGACCACATGGCCCGATTCCAAGGGCTGGCGCAGGGCGTCCAGCGCCCGTCCGGAGAATTCCGGCGCCTCGTCCAGAAACAGCACCCCACGGTGTGCCAGGGAGACCGCGCCCGGCCGTGGCAGTCCGTTCCCGCCGCCGACCAGTGACTGCATGGTCGCCGAGTGGTGCGGCGCGCAGTAGGGCGGGGTGTGCACGAGCGGTTCACCGGGCGGGAGGATGCCCGCGACCGAGTGGACGGCGGTGACCTCCAGGGATTCCTGTCCGGTCAGCGGCGGCAGCACCCCGGGCAGGCGTTCGGCCAGCATCGTCTTGCCCGCGCCCGGAGGCCCCTGGAGCAGCAGATGGTGCCGGCCCGCCGCGGCCACCTCAAGAGCGGTGCGGGCGGTGGTCTGTCCCGCCACGTCCGCGAGGTCCGGCCGGTGTCCGCCGCCCGCCCCACCGGTGGCGAGACCGGTGCCCACTCCTGCTCCGGGCACCATCAGCCCCGCCAGCATGGCGTCAGGACGGCCCTGTGCGGGCTCCTGCGGCTCGTCGGGGACCGCCTCGCCGGTGAGTACGGCGATGAGCTGACGCAGGCTCCTCACCCCGAGGACGGAGACCCCCGGCACCAGCGACGCCTCGCCCGCGGTCTGCTCGGGGACGACGACCTGCCGATACCCGGCCTCGGCCGCCGCGAGCACGGCGGGCAGCACCCCGCGCACCGGCCGGACCCGCCCGTCCAGGCCCAGTTCCCCGATGAGCACCAGATCGGCGATCACCTTGGGATCGATACGCTCGGCCGCGCCGAGAATGGAGCAGGCCACGGCGAGGTCGAAGCCGGAGCCGCTCTTGGGTACGGAGGCGGGGCTGAGCCCCACCGTGAGCTTCTTCTGCGGCCACTCCCCGCCGGAGTTCACCACGGCCGCCCTGACCCGGTCACGGCTCTCCACCAGGCTCTTGTCCGGTAACCCGACCAGGGCGAAGGAGGCCACACCGGGCTCCAGATCCGCCTGGACCTCGACGACCACACCTTCGACGCCCACCAGGGCGACCGAACACGCGCGCGCGAATCCCATCAGGCCACCCCCCGCGCGTGCTCGATCTCGGGGGCGCCCCGCCGGGGCAGCACCACCCCGACCAGGTCGATCCGTACGCCGCCGGGCGGCGGGCCGCCGTTCCGGTCCAGCCAACAGGCGGCGAGCCGCCTCAGCCGGTCGGCCTTCTCCGGCGTGACCGCGGCCATCGGATGTTCGAACGAACCCGCTCTGCGGGTCTTGACCTCACAGACGACCAGCGTCTCCCGGCCCTGTGTGTCGCTGTCCCGGGCGACGATGTCGATCTCGCCCGTCCTGCCGCACCGCCAGTTGCGGGCGAGCACGGTCATCCCCGCCGCGGCCAGCCGCCGCGCCGCGAGATTCTCGCCGTACCTTCCCAGTGCCCCCGTCGCGTTCATGTCGGCACCACCTCCGGCACCGACTCTGACGCGATCTCCCGAAACGAGTGGATCTTGGTGGATAACTCATCGAGTGTGGATAACTCGCTCACCCGTCCGAGTGATCTTTCAGCGGTCGACGCCAAGGGCCGAGACCCCGCTCCGGGGAACCGGCCTCACCCTTTTCAGCCGCGGGGGAGTTCGAGATCGCTCTTGTTCAGCTCTTCGATATTCACGTCCTTGAACGTGAGGACTCGCACCTGTTTGACGAACCTGGCGGGCCTATACATGTCCCAGACCCAGGCATCGGCCATGGTGACCTCGAAGAACACCTCACCCTGTACCGAGTGCACCTGCATCTCGTAGTCGTTGGTGAGATAGAAGCGACGCTCGGTCTCGATCACGTATTTGAACAGACCGACGACATCGCGGTACTCCCGGTAGAGCTTCAGCTCCATCTCGGTCTCGTACTTTTCGAGGTCCTCGGCGCTCATGGCATGTTCCCCTTCAGCCGTACGTGCCCCTATTGTGCTCCGGCCCCCGCGCCGCTAGACGTGCTCGGGCGCGAGGTCCACCGGCGTGCCCGGGGGACCCTCGTCGAGCAGCGTGCGCAGCAGCTCGGCGAGCCTGGTCGGATACACCGTCTCACGCGCCGCCGACAGTTCGGCGGAGGTCCACCACCTCAGCCCCGCGACGCTGCGTCGCTCCAGGTCGGTGAGGTCACCGAGGGACGCCTCGGTCCGCGCCGTACGTGCCAGGAAGTACCACTCGTCCTGGTCCCAGCGGCGGCCGTCGAACGGGAAGGAGCAGAGACGGCGCCACAGCACGGGCCCCAGCTCCACCTCTGTGATCCCCGTCTCCTCCGCCAGCTCGCGCAGCGCGGCCTCCTCGCGGCTCTCGTCGCCCTCCAGGCCGCCGCCGGGCGTAAACCACCATTGACGGGCGGGATCGCTCGGCTCGTATCCGTGCATCAGCAGGATGCGGTCCTCGGGGTCGAGCAGCACCACCCGCGCCACCCTCCTGACCTGGCTCGCATCCGGGCCGGTCCCGCTGCCGGCCTCGGCCCCGGACCGGTCGTCAGGCGACATGCTCGGAGGCTCCCTCGCCACGGGGCTCGCTGCGGCGCCTCTTCGAGACCAGTTGTACGAACGGTGTGTACGCCGCGCCTCCGAAGATCAGGAGCGCACCGCCCAGCACAGCCGCGACAAGCGTTGTGATCGGCCCCGGCGGGGACACCCCGCCCGGCAGGTCCGCGAAGGCCGCGGGCCGCCCGATCATGCCGCCCAGCGGCCAGGCCACGGCGTCCACCCGCGCGTCCACCGCCGTGCGCGGCACCGAGCCCTGTGTGGGGTCCTGGAGGTGGACACGGGAGTCGAGCGAGCCGCTTCGTTCATCACCGAGCAGGAAGAGCTGTCCCTCGGGCACGGTCGCGTCGAAGTCGGTCAGGGACGCCCGCCCGTCGAGCATGCCCCGGACATACGGCTCCTCGATCGGTTTGCCGTTGACCGTCAGCCGGCCGGAGGCGTCGCAGCAGGCGATCGTGTCGCCGCCCACGCCGACCACACGCTTGACCATCGGAAGGTCGCCCCACTCGGAGTCGCGGAAGACGACCACGTCCCCCCGGCGTACGTCGCCACCGGAGATCCGCTGGGCCAGCACGCGGTCCCCGGCCTTCACGGTCGGTTCCATCGAGCCGGTGGGCACCGTGTACGGGCGGTACACGACCGCCGCCCAGACGAACCCTCCGAGGAAGAGCACACAGCCGACGGCCACGGCCAGCCCCGACAGGACACTGCCGAGGCGGCCGTGGCCGCTGTTCTCACGTTCTGTTGTGCTCATCCCAGCACTCCCCCCGTTCGGAGAACGATCTGGGACGGCACCCTACCCGGCGGTACTCCGGCGGGTCAGCCTCCTTCTGCGCCAGAGCACGATCGGCACGGCTCCGGCCAGGGCGAGCGCCCCGGGCGTCGCGGCCGTGGCGACGGAGGCCGCCGTGTTCAGCCCCGACTGGTCGAACGTGCCGGGCACCGGGAGCAGGGACCAGCGGTTGACCGGCCAGGCGACGACGACGGCGCGGCCCACGACGTCCGAGTTCAGGACCGTTCCGTTGCCGGGAAGCTCCTGGTGGTAGCGGGAGTCCAGCGAGTTCTGCCGGTGGTCGCCCATCACCCAGATGCTGCCCTTGGGGACGTTGATCGGACCGAACGGCTCGTCGTCACAGGGGGTGTTGCCCGGGTAGATGTAGTCCGTCTCGTTCAGCGCGTGGCCGTTGACGTGAACCTTTCCACCCTTTTTGCATTCCACCGTGTCTCCGCCGACCGCGATGACCCGCTTGATCAGGTCCTTCTCGTCGGAGGACGGCATCAGCCCGATAAGGCCGAGGGCCCGCTGCACCACGTTCGGTTCGGGGGTCTCGGCACCGTCCAGCCAGCCGCCCGGGTCGTTGAAGACGACGACCTCGCCGCGCTGCGGTTCGGATCCGAACCACGGGGTGAGCTTGTCCACCAGCACCCGGTCGCCGCGTTGCAGGGTGTCCTGCATCGAGTCCGAGGGGATCGAGAAGGCCTGGACCAGGAAAGCCTTGATCAGGAAGGCGAGAAGAAGCGCGATCCCGATCAGGAGCGGCAGTTCCTTCCAGAAGGAACGCGGCTTCTTCGGCGCCGTCGCACCGTCTCCGTCCGGCCCGTCCCCGCCGTCGCCCCGCCGTTCCGCCGGCCCGTCCGTCACGTTTTCGGGCGACTCGGCGAGCTGCTCGCGTCCCTCCTCGGGATCGTCGTGTCCGGATCGTGCGCCGACCGCCACATCCCCCACATCCACTCCTTACTCCGCGCGAATACTCTGTGTGATCGCCTGTCCCTGAGGAGGGACAGGCCCACCACTCCCATAACGAGCGGGAGTTCCGCAGGGGTCGGGAGCCGGACCAATCCGTTTCGATCCTGGGAAGACAGACTATTCGACGGTCCGGCCGCCGTGGTCGGCGCGGCACGCGCGTCGGGTACGGAAGCGAAGGTAGACCGCTGCTCCAGTCCGCTCCAGTGATCGAGCGGCCAGGCGATGACGACCGCGCGGCCCACGACCCCGGACTCGGGGACCGTGCCGCTGTACTCCTCCTGGAGATGGAAGCGGGAGTCCGCCGAATTGGACCGGTGGTCGCCCATGACGAAGATGCGCCCGGCCGGGACCTGCACCTCGAAGGGGATCGTGGAGGGTGCGTTGCCGGGGTTGAGGTACTGCTCGGTGAGCGGCATGCCGTTGACGGTCACCTTGCCGTTGACGTCACAGCACTTGACGGTGTCACCGCCGACCGCGACGACCCGCTTGATCAGGTCCTTGTCATCGGCGGACGGCAGCAGGCCGATGGCGGACAGCCCTTCCTTGAGCTGCTTGACCACCACCGGGGAGTTGTCCGGCTGGGGCTGCTCGTCCTGGAGCCAGTTGCCCGGGTCCTTGAAGACCACGACGTCGCCGCGCTGCGGCTTGGAGCCGAACCAGGGGGTCAGCTTGTCCACCAGCACCCGGTCGCTGATCCTGATGGTCTGTTCCATGGATCCCGAGGGGATCACGAACGCCTGCACCAGGAACGTCTTGAGGACGACGGCGATCAGCAGCGCCACCGTGATCAGCAGCGGGATCTCCTTGGCCGCGGACCGGCTGCGGCGCCGCTTCACCTTCTTGGCCAGTTTGCGCCGCTCGGCACGGCCCGGCAGCGCCCGTCCGGTGGTGGGCCTGGAGCCGGTCGGCAGTCTGGTGTCGTACCCGTGATTCGCAGGCCGTCCGCGCTTACCCATGAGCACCGTTCCCCGGCCGCGGGACGTCACGGAAGGCTTCGGTGGGCTCCAGGACGGACCAGCGGCCCATCGGCCACCCGATCCAGTCCGCCCGCCCGATCACTCTCTCCACGGGCACCATCCCGCCTCCCGGCTCTCCGAGATGGTCCCGGGAGTCACGCGAATTACTGCGATGATCGCCCATCATCCAGAGGGTTCCCTCGGGTACGACGATGTCGAACGGCACGCGGGAGGGCGCGTCACCGGCGTACACATACCGCTCGTCAACGGCGCGGCCGTTCACTTCGACCCTGCCCCCCTTGTCGCAGCAGACCACACGGTCACCCCCCACACCGACCACGCGCTTGACGAAATCGGTCTCGGCGGGCTCGGCCAGACCGAGGGCCGCGGCCGCTCCGTGCAGCAGCCCGGTGACGGGGTTCTCCTGGGCCGGCTCCTGTACGAAGGAGTCGGTGCCGTCGAAGACGATCACGTCACCACGCTCCGGCACGGTACCGAAACGGTACGCCAACTTGTTGACCAGTAGGCGGTCCCCGACACGGAGGGTGGGTTCCATCGAGCCACTGGGGATCAGAAATGGCTGGAGCACGAATGTGCTGAGCAGCAGCAGGAAGACAGCGCAGAGGAGGCCGAGGAGCCCTGTACGGCGCCAGGAGAGCCACGGCCTCCCCGCGGTGCCCAGGCCGCCGAACAACCCGGCAGAACGCGAGAAGCGCGACCGCTCTTCCGTCCCCGTGGGGGTGTCGGAAGAGCGATCGCGCTTCTCGTGCTGTGCTTCGGTGTCCATCGGGGCCAGATCTTATCCGGCGGCCCTGTGACACCGGGCGTGAGAAGAGTCCCGGCCCTCGGCTTGAGACGTCTCAGGCCCAGGACCGTGGGGGCTCAGCGGTCGCGCTTCTCCTTGATCTTCGCGGCCTTGCCGCGCAGCTCACGGAGGTAGTACAGCTTCGCGCGACGGACGTCACCGCGGCTGACAAGCTCGATCTTCTCGAAGATCGGGCTGTGGACCGGGAAGGTGCGCTCGACGCCGACGGAGAACGAGACCTTGCGGACCGTGAACGTCTCGCGGACGCCCGAACCCTGGCGGCGGATGACGACGCCCTTGAACTGCTGGATACGGGAGCGGTTGCCCTCGATGACGCGTACGTGGACGTTCACGGTGTCACCGGGGCGGAAAGCGGGGAGGTCGCTGCGGAGCGACGAGGCGTCGACGGAGTCGAGCAGGCTGGCCATGAAGGTCTGCTTCCTCGCTGATGCCACAGGTCATCAGCGGATGATCGGGAGAGAATATGAGTGGCCGTTCGCGTCGGGCGGGCGTCGGTCCCCCTGTGGCAGGGGCGCACACCGGACGTACGGCAGCGGCCTATTCTTCCACGTCGTCGGGCCTGCGCCAAAATCGGCCGCCGGGCTCGGGCGACCAGCCCAGGATGGAGAGCGTCTCCCGGTCCTTCTTGTCGAAGGCGGCGGGGTCGCACCGCTCGATGAGATCCGGCCGGTTGAGCGCCGTACGCCGGAACGCCTCGTCACGGCGCCATCGCGCGATCTTCCCGTGGTGGCCGCTGAGAAGGACGTCCGGGATACCGCGCCCGCGCCACTCGGGCGGCTTGGTGTAGACGGGCCCCTCCAGCAGGTCGGCCATCGCACCGGGGGCGAACGAGTCGTCGCGGTGCGACTCCGCGTTGCCGAGGACACCGGGCAGCAGCCGGGCCACGGCTTCGGTGATCACCAGGACCGCGGCCTCGCCGCCGGCCAGGACGTAGTCACCGATGGAGACCTCGACGACGGGGATCCGCGTCGCGTATTCGTCGATGACCCGGCTGTCGATGCCTTCATAGCGGGCGGGTGCGAAGAGCAGCCAGGGGCGCTCGGAGAGCTCCACGGCCAGCTTCTGGGTGAAGGGGCGCCCGCTGGGTGTGGGAACGACCAGGACGGGACCGTGTGCGCCCGCCTCGTAGCCGTCCGCCAGGGTCTCGTCGAGGGCGTCGCCCCAGGGGCCGGTCTTCATGACCATGCCGGGGCCACCGCCGTACGGCGTGTCGTCGACCGTGTTGTGCCGGTCGTACGTCCACTCGCGCAGGTCACGCACGTGGACGTCGAGGCGCCCGCGCGCCCGGGCCTTGCCGACGAGCGAGACGTTCAGCGGTTCCAGGTACTCCGGGAAGATCGTGAGGACGTCGAGCCTCATCGGTCGTCGGCCTCTCCGCCGCCGGGCACGATCTCCGCCCGGTCGTCGATCAGCCCCGGCGGCGGGTCGATCACGGCCCGCTGCTCCGCCAGATCGATCTCGGTGACGATCTCCTCCACGAAGGGGATCATGACCTCGCTGCCGTCGGGCCGTTCCACGATGAACAGGTCCTGCGAGGGCAGGTGCGAGATCTCGGTGATCCGGCCGACCTCGGTACCGTCCGCCAGAACGACGTCCAGGTCCATCAACTGATGGTCGTAGAACTCCTCGGGATCCTCGGGAAGCTCCTCGGGGTCGACCTCGGCGATCAGCAGCACATTGCGCAGCGCCTCGGCGCCCGTACGGTCGCGTACGCCGGCGAAGCGCAGCAGCAGCCTGCCGCTGTGCACCCGGCCCGTCTCGATCGTCAGAGGCCCTGCCGAGGCCGGTTCCGTGCCGAGGACGGCGCCGGGACCGAGCCGTACCTCGGGCTCGTCCGTACGGACCTCGACGGTGACCTCGCCCTTGATGCCGTGGGCGCGGCCGATCCGCCCGACTACCAACTGCACTGCCAAGCCCGCCCTCTGTGCGGCGGAACCGTTGCCCGCTGTCGCGGTGGTGGTCGCTCGCCGTCGTTGCTCAATCGATGATGGTGGTACCAGCACGCAAACACGGGCCGGGAAGGTAGGTGCCCTTCCCGGCCCGTGCCGGTGTTCTGGTGTGTCAGCGGACCTGGTCCACGTCGACGAGGTCGACGCGGATGCCACGGCCGCCGAGGGCGCCCACGACCGTCCGCAGCGCACGCGCGGTGCGGCCGTTACGACCGATCACCTTGCCGAGGTCGTCCGGGTGGACCCGGACTTCCAGCACCCGGCCGCGACGCAGGTTGCGCGAGGCTACCTGCACTTCGTCCGGGTTGTCGACAATGCCCTTCACGAGGTGCTCGAGAGCCTCCTCGAGCATGCTCAGGCCCCGGTCGACTCGGCGGCGGCCGAGGACTCGGTCCCGGCTTCGTCGGCCTTCTTGTCGGACTTCTTGGCCTTCTGCGTGATGGCCTCGCCCTTGGGCTCGTCGCCGGCGTCCTTCGCGGCGGCCTCGAAGAGGGCGCGCTTGTCGGCCTTCGGCTCCGGCTGGAGCAGCGGCGCGGGGGCCGGGAGGCCCTTGTGCGCCTGCCAGTCACCGGTGAGCTTGAGGATCGCGAGAACCGGCTCGGTCGGCTGGGCGCCGACGGACAGCCAGTAGCGCGCGCGGTCCGAGTCGACCTCGATGCGCGAGGGGTTCTGCACCGGGTGGTACAGACCGATCTCCTCGATGGCCCGGCCGTCACGGCGGGTACGGGAGTCGGCGACGATGATGCGGTAGTGAGGCGAACGGATCTTGCCCAGACGCTTCAGCTTGATCTTGACTGCCACTGGAGTGGTGTCTCCTGGTCTTGACGTGGTTGGGCACAGCGGGACGCCGCGTGGGGTTGCGGTACCCGATCTGCCCGATGGACGCGTCAGCCGGAGGAGAGAGGGGTCCTGTGCGACTGTCGAGTACGGCTGGCCATTCTGCCACACCCCGGCGCCGGGGTTGACCCGGCCGGGGCGGGGCGCACGACGCACGGCTGCGGCCCCGTGGATGACGGGGCCGTGCCGCGGTTACGGGCCGCCGCCCGGCGACGGCACGAGGCCGTCGGAGAGGGCAGCCCTCGGAGCGCCGGGGCGACGCGTCAGCTCGCGGCGGCGACGACTTCAGGGATACGGAACGGTTTGCCGCAGCCCCCGCAGACGATCGGCGCCTGGGCGAGGACCGAGGGGACGACGCGCACGTTCCGGCCACAGTCGCAGACCGCCTTGACCCGCACCCCACCGCCGGACGAACCGTGCCGGGCGGCCGGGCCGCGGAAGCTGCGCTTGGTGTCGGCGGCCGTCGCGACCGTGTGTGCCTTGAGGGCACGCTGGAGCCGCTCCATGGTGGGGCGGTACCGGCGCTTCGCCTCGGGGCTGAGCGAGACCAGGGAGAAACCACTGCTGGGATGCGGCTCCTCCGGATGGTCGAGACCCATCTCCTCGGCGATCGCAAGGAATCGGCGGTTGTGGTAGCGGCCCGCGCGCGAGGTGTCGCGGACACCTCTGGCCGCGGCGATGCCGTGGACCGCTTCGTGAAGCAGTCGTTCGAAAGAGAGCTCGGCGCCGCAGGCGGACGACGACTCTCCGATCAGGGACTCTGGCGCGGCAAGATCCGGCAGCTCGGGGTGGGACCGCTGAATGTCGGCCCACGCCTGTGCCAGCTCTGCGGCGAGAACAGGTGGTGTCGTGCTCACGTCGTGAATAACGAGCCGGATCCCTCCCGGGTTCCATTACGGGGCATCACAAATAATTTGCACGTACCCGTCAGTTGCCATTGATGCGTCCCGACGAGGGCGGGTGCGTCGATCTGCGGAGAAGGCTCACAGCTCATACCAAGCCGGTACGTAGCGTTGGATACGCATCGACGCGTAGACGATCTACGTCTACCCCGCCCACGACGGTGACAGTACCGGGGCGGGCGCCAACTTCCCGCGACGCCCCCACGGCGAACCGTTGCCCTGAATGGCTCAATCGGGGCCGGGTCGCCCACCGCTCGGCCGCCGGGCCGCTCGACCGTCCTGCTCAGATCCTGGTACCCGTTCCGCGGCCGGGAAAAGGAATCAGCCATGCACGCGGGGGCGTACGCCCGGGGCACGCACGCTTTGCCCGTCACCCACTGGACGCGGGCAGGGATGGGGAGTTCCCTGACATACGGGGGGTGTGTGCTCACACGTACACGGGGGGCTGTCAAACAGGGTACGAACGACCTCTCGGTGGATTGGGGCGCTATCCATGACACGTACGCTCGTCCAGCACCATCAGCTCCCTTCGGACACGGCCACGGACCCGGCGCTCCCGGTGCCGCCGGAAGCCGCCAGGCGCGCCCGCGACTGGGCCGAGATCCAGGAACGGATGCTGGTGCCGCTCTACGAAGCGGTGTACGAGCGCCTGGAGGTCCGTACCGGGACCCGGGTGCTCGGCCTCGGCTGCGGCTCCGGGCTCGCCCTGCTGCTGGCCACCGCGCGGGGCGCCCGCGTGACCGGCGTCGAAGCGGACGGGGACCGGCTGGCGCTGGCCCGTGAGCGGCTGCTGGCGGAGGACGGACGGGACGGGGCCGGACACCGGCGGAACGACCCCGGGTGCGAGACGCTGCTGCCCGCCGACCGCATGGCCGACGCCGCCGGGGAACCCGGTCGGCCCGGGTACGACCTGATCACCGCCTTCCAGCCGATCGGCTCCGTGGCGGGCGACGCGAAAGGGCTCGATCCCGCCCTCAGGACGGCGATACCGCTGGCCGGGCGAGGCATCCCGGTGGTGCTGGCCGGCTGGGGGCCGCCGGAGCGGTGCGCCACGGACGCGGTACTGCGCGTCGCCGGCCGACTGGCGGACCGGCTGCGCAAGGGCACCAAGCGCCCCGCGTACCGGGACGATCTGGAGGATGTCGCGGCGCGAGCCGGGCTGAAACCGGACGGTTCGGGACGGGTGGCGTGCCCGTTCGGATACGCGGACCAGGAGAGTGCGGTACGCGGGCTGCTGTCGACCGGGGTGTTCGACGGCGCGATCCGGGCGACCGACCGGAGGCAGGTGGAGAAGGAGATCGGCGAGGCGCTCCATCCGCATCTGCGGCGGGACGGCACGGTCTGGATGCCGAACGTCTTCCGCTATCTGATCGCCCGTACGCCCTGACGGCGACGAACGCGTGGCGTTGGCGACCCGGGGCGGGGCCGGATCAGGTCGAGCCGGACCGGGGCGAGGCCGGACCGGGGCCGGATCGGTGGCGGTCGGGTCGGGTCGGGTCCGGTCGTGACGGGGCGGGCGTGGCGTCGCCGCGTGCCTGCGCGAGGCGGACGGCCACCGGTCTCGACCACCGGTCTCGGGCGGTGAAATGGCGTATGGACGCCAAGGCGCCGAGGGGCATTGCCAGTATCCAGAATCCTGTTTACTGTCATTTGCGTGACAGACTTCGACGAGCGTTTCCTGACCCGCAACGGCCTCGCGGCCCGGCAGCTCGCAGTACTCCTGCTGAACCACGAGCCGGACACCCGGCTGCCCCGCGTCCGCGACTTCGCCGTGGAACTGGGCGTCGGAAACGGCACGGTGCAGGCCGCACTCCATCTCCTGGAGAGCGCCGGAGCCATCGAGACGACGGCGCGGGGCCATCTCGGCACGTTCCTGGTCCGCGCCGACCGCTCGATACTCTGGCGGCTCTCCGGGCTCGGCACCCTGCTGGCCGCCATGCCGCTCCCCTACTCCCGACGCCACGAGGGACTGGCCACCGGACTGCGCTCCGCCTTCGAGGAGGCCGGAGCCCCCTTCGCGATCACCTTCATGCAGGGCGCGGACGCCCGCACCACCACCCTGCTCGAAGGCAAGGTCGATCTCGTGGTGCTCTCCCGCTCCTCGGCCGACCGACTGATCGAGGAGTACCCGGTCGAACTCGTCGCGGATCTCGGCCCGATCACTTATGTCGGGGCGCACGGGATACTGCTGCGCCACGGCTCGGACCTGGAGGGGCCGGGGCTGCGCGTCGCCGTCGACCACAATTCGGAGGACCAGCGCCTACTCGCGGAGCGCACCTTCGCCGCGCGGGACGACATCGAGTGGGTCGAGACCTCGCAGACGGAACTGCGTGCGGCCTTCGAGCAGGACCGGGCCGACGCCACGGTCTGGAACCTGGACGAGGCCCAGAACCTGCTCGGAACGGACGTCGACGTCCTGCCGCTCGGCGACGAGGTCACCCGCGACCTCTCGCGGCGCAACTCCAGCGCGGCGATCATCGGGAGATCCGAGGGGGCAAAGGCGCTCGGCGCGGTCCGCGAGTTCCTCGACCTGTCGGTCGTCACCGCGCTCCAGGCCGAAGTGCTGCGCGGCGAGCGCACACCCTCGTACTGACCCTCACCCAGCCCGTACTGACCCTCACCCAGCCCCACACCCCCACACACCTCGATCCCACCGGCGACGGGACCGGCGGAGCTCAAAATACAAAATCCTGGTTACTGATTTATCCCGTTCATCCGCTCACGTGATCCGTAGAAAGGAGCTTCATGGACAACCAACTCGCCCTCCGCATCAAGCTTTTCCGCGAGACCGGGCAGGCCCGTCCCGAGGTTGCCGCGTTTGTCGCGGCGGAGCTGGAGGCTCTCGGCGCCGAGGGTCTCACCGTCACGGAGGACACGGCAGGGCTGCTCACCAGCCATCTGATGGCGGCGCTCACCCGGCTGCTGAACGGTGAATCCATCGAGACCTCGCCCACGGACGGCCAGATCACAGCCGAGCTGACGGGACACCCCGAGGCACTCGCCCGGGCGCATGCCGTGGCGTTACGGGCCGAGGAGGCGCTCGGCGCACCGTTACCCGGCTCCGAAGTCAACTTCCTGGGCCTGCACCTCGCCGTGCTGGCGCGGAACTCCCCTGCCCCGCACCACGTATCAGAGCGAAGGAGTCAGTCATGACGAAGATCCTCACCGGTGGCGTCGGCAAGACCGAGGTCGCGGACACCGTCACGCGGCTCGGCCTCGAAGGTCTGGAGATCTCGGTCTCCAACGACATGGACGCCGCGATGAAACTCCGGAACGGCCAGGCCGACTACTACCTGGGCACCTGTCACACCGGTGCCGGCGCCTCGCTCGGCATCCTCGTCGGATTGCTGGGCAGTCCCCTCTGCCACACCTTCGGCCGCTCCGTGCCGACGGACGAACAGGTGGCCGCGCTGGTGGCCGACGGCAAGAAGGTCTTCGGCTTCGCGATCGACCAGATCGATGTGCTCGCCCCACTCATGGCCCGCGCTCTCGCGGCGCGCGGCTGACCCCGGCCGCCTGCCGGACCGCAGAGGAGACCTCCCTGTGCAGACCGTCCTCGCAGCCAGTACCCGTCTGGACCTCTCACTGACGCAGAAGCTGTTCGTCGTAAGTCTCTGCGCGCTGACCGCCTTCGTCTCGCACTTGGCGCTGGCCGTCTTCAACGACGGCGTACGCCCCTTCATGCTCGACTTCATCCAGGGGCGCGCCAGGCGCTCCGGCACGACTGCCGTGTCCTTCGGGCTCTCGGCGGGCTTCATCTTCGGACTCGGCGCGCCCATGGCCCTCGCCAGCGGCGTCCTCAATCCCTGGCTTCTCTTTCTCCCCACCGACATCCTGGGCCTCCTGTCGCCCAGGAAGTGGATAGCGCCGCTGCTGGGCGGCGCCTGGGGCGCGGTGGTCGTCTTCGGCCTCGGCGCCGCCAACGACCTGGCGCACGATCTGCCCGTCGACTTCCTGACCGCGTTGCAGCAGATGTCGACGCCGATTCTCTTCCTCTTCACGCTCTTTCCGGTGCTCGCCATCGCCCGGCAGTTCGGACGACCGCGCGGCGCTCTGGCGGCCGTGCTGGAACTGGCCCTGGTCGTCATGACGATGAAGCTCTGGCCGAAGATCTTCGCCGGTTCGCTCGCGATGGCGGCGGGGGTACTGCTCCTCATCGCGTTCGCCGTGCGCAAGGACCTGCTCGGGAGGAAGCAGGAGTGGGCCCGGGAACAGCGGGCCCAGGGGCCGGAACAGGGGCAGAAGCGGGAGGGTGTCGCGGACGATCCGATGGCCTCGCTGTTCGGTGACAGCGCCCTGCGGCTGCGCCGTCATCTGCCGCTCTTCATGGTGCTGGGCGCCGGGGTCTGTGTCCTGGCACAGATGCACATATTCGGCGGCGGAGAGGCGACCAGCTTCCTGATCGCCAAGGGGCAGTACAGCGAGGCCGCCCAGGTCGACTTCTACCGGGTGTTCGGCTTCGTCCCGCTGATCGCGACGACCGCGCTCGCCTCCGGTGCGTACGGCATCGCCGGGTTCACACTCGTCTACCCCCTCGGCTATCTGCTGCCGCACCCGCTCCTCGCGGCGGGCGCCGGAGCCGTGGTGCTCGCGCTCGAAGTGCTGGCGCTCTCCTCGCTCGGGAGGGTTCTCGGCGCACTCCCGAGCGTGCGTGACTCCTCCGAGCATCTGCGCGCCGCGATCACGGAGACGCTGGGGCTGGCGATTCTCTTCGGCTCCCTGCTCGCGGCGCATGTGATGGGCGGCGGTCTGGCGATCCTCGTCGTCGGCGGGCTCTATCTCCTCAACGAGGCGATGGGCAGACCGGTGGTGCGGATGGCGGCGGCGCCCGCCGCGGTCGTCGCCGGCGGTGTCCTGCTCAACCTTCTCCACTGGCTCGACCTGTTCACCCCGCCGACGAGCTGACACCGGCATCCGGCGTCCCGGCGCGGGCGGACCCGTCAGGAAGGCATCGGTACCCATGCACTCCCCGCTTCCCGCTTCGTCCTCCACCAGCCCGTGGATCACCACGGTCGCCGGCCCCCTGCCCGTCTCCGCCGTGCGCGGCCCGGTGCTCACCCATGAGCACCTGGTGCTCGATCTCGACCGTACGGGTGAGCGCGCCGCCGTCCTGGAGGCCGGACGCCACCGGTCGGCCGTGGTCGGCGAACTGGCCGCGTTGTCGGCCGAGTTCGGGCTCGCCCTGGTCATCGAGCTGACCTGCCGGGGCATGGGCCGTGACCCGCGCGCCCTGGCGCGGATCGCCGAGGAGTCAGGCGTCGCGGTGGTCGCCGCCACCGGCTGGTACTACGAGCCGTTCCACCCCCGGGAGACCGAGGAGGCGAGCGTCGAGCGGCTCACGGAGATCCTGGTGCGGGAGATCGAGGACGGCATCGGCGCGAGCGGGGTCAGACCTGGTGTGCTCGGTGAGATCGGCAGCCACGGCGACCGGCCGAGCGGACGCGAGAGCCGTGCACTGCTCGCCTCGGCCCATGCCGCGCGCGCCACAGGTCTGTCCCTCGCCACCCATGCC
Organism: Streptomyces sp. NPDC059142; assembly: GCF_042755665.1. NCBI lineage: Bacteria > Bacillati > Actinomycetota > Actinomycetes > Kitasatosporales > Streptomycetaceae > Streptomyces > Streptomyces sp. NPDC059142. The sequence goes on along the minus strand of NZ_JBHZDA010000054.1, from coordinate 17,584 downwards.
CAGTTCGGCCGCGGCGGGCTCGCCCAACTGGAGCTGCTCACCGGTGCGGGGCTGCCACCGCACCGGATCTCGATCGGCCATCAGGACCTGCTGGACGATCCGGGGATCCACCAGGAGATCGCGGCGAGCGGCGCGTACGTCGCGTTCGACACCATCGGCAAGGAGCGCTACCAGAGCGACCGCACCCGTCTGCGGCTGCTGCTGGCCCTGCTGGACGCGGGGTACGCCGAGCGGGCCCTGCTGAGCTGCGACATCTCCCGCCATGGCTATCTGACGGCGGAGGGCGGTCACGGGTACGGGCATCTCTTCCGCTCCTTCGTTCCGGCGGCGCGCGCGGCGGGCGTGGACGCCGACCTGATCGATCTGCTGACCCGCCGCAACCCGCTGCGCTTCCTGACCGGCGCCGACACGGGCACCGGCACACGCCGTACCACCGACACCGCCCGGACCGCGGGCACCGACGCCGAGGAGTTCTGAGATGCCTCCACCGCTTCCCCGGACCTTCCCACTGCCCACGATCGCGCTGGAGGACGCCGTCCAGCTCCAGTTCAGTCTGCTGGAGCACACCGCCGCGCACTTCGAGGGCCCTCAGCTCTTCGAGGCGGACGCCGGTGTGGTCAACGGGCTGGGCCGGCCCCGTACGACGGCGCGCGTCGAGGCCGTGCTCGCCGACTGGTTCGGCGCCGAGGACGCCGCGCTGGTGCAGGGCGCCGGTACGGGCGCGATCCGGGCCGCGCTCCAGGCGGCCCTCTCTCCCGGTGATCCACTGCTGATCCACCGGGCGCCGGTCTACCGGACGACCGCCGTCACCCTGCGGGGCCTCGGCGTCCGCACCACCGAGGCCGACTTCAACGACCGCAAGGCGCTCCGCGAGGCCCTGGCGTCGACCGATCTCGCCTGGGCGTACGTCCAGCACAGCAGGCAGCGGCTCGGGGACTCCTACGATCCGGGCGAGGTACTTGCGGTCTGCCGTGCGGCGGGGGTGCGCACGGTCGTCGACGACAACTACACGGTGCTGCGCGTGCCTGCCTGCGGCGTCCAGCTCGGCGCCGACGTCTCCTGCTTCTCCCTCTTCAAGCTGCACGGCCCCGAGGGGGTGGGCGCGGTCGTCGGCGCCCGTGATCTGGTCGGACGCGTCCGCACCGACAACTACTCGGGCGGCGGCCAGGTCCAGGGAGTCCAGGCGCTGGAGGCGTTGCGCGCGCTCACCCATGTGCCCGTGCTGTGGGCGCTCCAGTCCCGGGTGTCCGCCGAGGTCGCCGGACGCTTGACCGCCGGCGAGGTACCGGGGGTCGCGGAGGTCCGGATCGCCAACGCACAGGACCGCTGTCTGCTGGTACGGCTCGACCTGCCCGTCGCCCGCCACCTGCCCGCCGTCGCCGCGCGGTACGGCGCCGCGCCGTACCCGGTGGGTTCCAACTCCCGCTACGAGATCGCCCCGCTCGTCCACCGGATGTCGGCGTCCTCACTCGACGACGCTCCTCGGCTCGCCGACTGGACCGTACGGATCAACCCCATGCGGGCGGGCGCCGACCTCGTGATCGACATCCTCCGCCGTTCGCTGCGCGACCTGAAGGGCTGACCGTGTTCCTGGACACCGTGCTCACCCGTAACCCCGCGCTCGTCGAGACGGCGACCGCGCTGCATGTCTCGGGCGCCGTTCCGCCGGACACCTATGTCGTGGACGCGGACGCCGTGGAGGCCAACGCGGCGCTGCTCGCGGCCGAGGCGGGACGGCTGGGGCTCTCGCTCTGGTTCGTGGTCAAGCAGTTGGGCCGCAACCCCGCGCTGATCCGGGCGGTCGCCCGGCATATTCCCCGGTTCGCCGCGATCGACCTGTCCGAGGCGCGGACTCTGTACGCCGCCGGGGCCCGGGCGGGCAACCTCGGTCATCTCGTGCAGATCCCGCGCCGTGCCCTGCCCGAGATGCTGGCCCGGCGCCCCGAGGCGGTCACGGTCTTCGATCTCGCCAACGCGCGGGCCGTCTCGGACGCGGCCGGCGGGCTCGGCGTCGTCCAGGCCGTGTTCGTACGGATCGAGTCCGCGGCGGGCTCCGGCCATCCGGGGCAGGAGGGCGGTGTGCCGCTGGACGCGCTGGACGGTTTCGCCGCCGAGGTCGAGGGACTGCCGTCGGTCAGGGTCGCCGGGGTGACGGCGTTCCCCTGTGTGGTGTGCGCCCCGGATACGGGCCTGCCGGCCCCGACGGCCACCTTCGAACTGGCCCGCAGGGCGCGGGAGCTGCTGGCCGCGCGTGGCCATCGGGGGCTGGGCCTCAGCGCCCCGGGCGCGACGTCCGTGACGGCGTTGCCACTGCTGGCCGGGTTGGGCGCCACGCACGGCGAGCCGGGACACTCCCTCACCGGCACCACGCCGTTGCACGCCGTGGATCCGCACCAACCGGAGCGGCCCGCCTATGTGTATGTCACCGAGGTCGCCCACACGCTCGCGGACGGCCGGCCCGCGCTCTTCGGCGGCGGGTTCTACGCCCGGTCCGGGGTCCGCGCCGCCCTGTTGCCCCGTACGGGACAGCGCCTTCGGGTGTGCGACGCCCCCGCGGAGAACATCGACTACTACCGGCTGCTGGAGCCGCCCACCAGGGGACCCGGCGGGGTCGCGGCCGGGGACACCGCCGTTCTGGCGTTCCGTACGCAGATCTTCGTCACCCGCTCGACCGTCGCCGTCGTCACCGGTCTTTCCACCGGAAAGCCCCGGCTGGCGGGGCTGTACGACGCGCGGGGCCGGGCCCTCGAAGGGGCCGCCTCATGAACGGGACCGTCGTCGACGGATCGGGCGGTGGTGCGCGGACCGCTGTCGTGGCGCCACCGCCCTCCGTGCGGACGCGGTCAGCCCATGAACTTCTTGAACTCGTCGGGCAGTTCGAAGTTCTTGTCCTGGCCGCCGGCGGGCAGTCCGAACGCGTTGCCCGACTGCGCCGCCTCCTCACGCCGCGCCAGAGCCGCCTGCTCCTCGGCCTTGCGCTTCATCGGGTTGCCGGAGCGCTGCTTGCCCTTGGCCTGCTTGGTCTTCTTCTTCGTACGGCCGGGGCCGCCGCCCATCCCCGGGACGCCCGGCATGCCCGGCATGCCGCCGCCCTGCGCCATCTTCGACATCATCTTGCGCGCGTCGAAGAACCGCTCCACGAGGTTCTTCACGGCGCTGACCTCGACACCGGAACCCCGGGCGATACGGGCGCGGCGCGAGCCGTTGATGATGACCGGGTCCTGGCGCTCGGCCGGGGTCATCGACTTGATGATCGCGGCGGTGCGGTCCACGTCCTTCTCGTCGATGTTGTTGATCTGGTCCTTGATCTGCCCCATGCCGGGCAGCATGCCGAGCAGCTTGGAGATGGAGCCCATCTTCCTGACCTGCTCCATCTGGGCCAGGAAGTCGTCGAGCGTGAAGTCCTTCCCACCCTTGCTGCTCGCCAGCTTGGAGGCCATCTTCTCGGCCTCGGCCTGGCTGAACGTCTTCTCCGCCTGCTCGATGAGGGTGAGCAGGTCACCCATGTCGAGGATGCGGGACGCCATGCGGTCCGGGTGGAACGCGTCGAACTCGTCGAGCTTCTCGCCGTTGGAGGCGAACATGATCTGCTTGCCGGTGACATGCGCGATGGACAGGGCCGCACCACCCCGGGCGTCACCGTCGAGCTTGGAGAGCACCACGCCGTCGAAGCCGACACCGTCGCGGAATGCCTCCGCGGTGTTGACGGCGTCCTGGCCGATCATCGCGTCGACGACGAAGAGGACCTCGTCGGGGCTGACGGCGTCGCGGATGTCCGCGGCCTGCTTCATCAGCTCCTCGTCGATGCCGAGGCGGCCCGCGGTGTCGACGATCACGACGTCGTGCTGCTTGGTCTTCGCGTGCTCGATCGAGTCCTTGGCGACCTTGACCGGGTCACCGACCCCGTTGCCCGGCTCCGGCGCGTACACCGCGACACCGGCGCGGTCGGCGACGACGGAGAGCTGGGTGACGGCGTTGGGGCGCTGGAGGTCACAGGCGACGAGCAGCGGCGTGTGACCCTGGCCCTTGAGCCACAGGCCGAGCTTCCCGGCCAGGGTGGTCTTACCGGCGCCCTGGAGACCCGCCAGCATGATCACGGTCGGCGGCTGCTTCGCGAAGCGCAGGACGCGGGTCTCACCGCCGAGGATGCCGACCAGTTCCTCATTGACGATCTTGACGACCTGCTGGGCGGGGTTCAGCGCCTGGGAGACCTCCGCGCCGGCCGCGCGCTCCTTGACCTTGGCGATGAAGGCGCGGACGACGGGCAGCGCCACATCGGCTTCGAGCAGGGCGATACGGATCTCGCGGGCCGTGGCGTCGATGTCCTCCGGGCTGAGGCGCCCTTTGCCCCGGAGGCTCTTGAATGTGGCTGCGAGGCGGTCGGAGAGAGTATCGAACACGGCGGTCGCGGATCCTCAGGTCGGGAGCGGATGAGGGGGCTGTCCCGCGCGGTGAAGGACAGACCGTCCCCCAGGGTATCCGGCCGCGCGCGGTGGGGTCTGCCCCGTGGGTGGCACGGCCGTCCGGGAGCCGTGCGCGCCCTGTACGGCCGGGGCGCGTCCGGGAACCGGAACCGTCGCCCCGGCGGCGTCCACGCGCCCCGGCCCGGCCCGGTCCAGGTGCCGGGGCCGGGCCGGTTGCGCACGCCCCGGCCGGGCTCAGCGCAGGGCGGTCTCCACCGCGCGGGCCAGCTCCGTGGCGGCCTCCGCCGTCAACGGGCGTCCACGGTCGGAGGTGACGTAGAAGGCGTCGACGGCGTTGGCGCCCAGGGTCGACACATGGGCGCTGCGCACCATCACCCGGGCGTCCTCCAGGGCGCGGCCGATGCGGTGCAGCAGGCCTGGGGCGTCCTGCGCGCGTACCTCGATGACCGTGGCGTGCCGGGAGGCCGTCGGCGCCACCGTCACACGCGGCGGCGGGGCCGTGACGCCGCGGCGGCGGGGGTAGGCGGCCTCGCGCTCGGCGAGCCTGGCCGGGATGTCCAGGGAGCCGTCCAGGGCCCGTACGAGGTCGGCGCGGAGCCTGGCCGCCTGCGGAAGCGAGCCGTACGCGGCGGCGACGCGCCAGCTCAGCAGCAGGACGCCGGTGGTCCCGGCCGGCGCCGCCCCCGGTCCGCCGTCCGGCTCGTCGGGCCGGGCGGCCAGCTCGCCCGGCAGTTCGACGGCGCGCAGGTCGGCGGCGCGCACGGTGAGCCGGTGCAGGGCGAGCACCCCGGCCGCCGCGGGCAGCACGCCGGGCTGGTCGGGCAGGGCGATGAGCAGTTCGACACCGACCGGTTCCGGCGCCCCGTCCTCCTGCTCGTCCTGCGCGCCCCCCGGGCGGGGGGCCTCGGTCTGCGCGTGCAGGGCCAGTACGGGTCCGCCGGTGCGCAGCGCCTCGACGGCGAGCCGTTCCTGTTCGGCGCTGGGCGCGGAGGGCTCGGGCTCCGCCGGGTCGTCACCGGCGAGCACGGCGGCGACGCGCGTGACCAGGTCGGTGACGAGGGAGGAGCGCCAGGAGGACCAGGCCGCGGGGCCGGTGGCGAGCGCGTCGGCCTCGGTGAGGGCGTGCAGGAGTTCCAGTGTGGCGAGCGAGCCGACGCGGGTGGCGACGGAGCTGACGGTCGCCGGGTCATCCAGGTCACGGCGGGTGGCGGTGTCGACGAGCAGCAGATGGTGGCGTACGACGGCGGCGACGACGGCGACGTCCTCGCGGTCGAAGCCGATGCGGGCGGCGACATCGCGGGCGATGACCTCGCCGGCCACGGAGTGGTCACCGGGCCAGCCCTTGCCGATGTCGTGCAGCAGGGCGCAGACGAGCAGCAGGTCGGGGCGGCCGACGCGGCGGGTGAGCGAGGACGCCTGGACGGCCGCCTCGACCAGGTGGCGGTCGACGGTCCAGGTGTGGACGGGGTTGCGCTGGGGCCGGCACCGTACCCGCTCCCAGTCGGGCAGGAGCTGACTGATCAGCCCTTCGGCTTCGAGGGCCTCCCAGACCGGAATGGTCGACTCGCCCGCCCCGAGCAGGGTGACCAGTTCCTCGCGAGCCTCGGCGGGCCACGGCACCGGCAGGGGTTTCGCCGCCTGGGCGAGGCGGCGTACGGCGTGCAGGGAGATGGGCAGCCCGGCCTGGGCGGCGGCGGCCGCGGCCCGCAGCGGCAGCACCGGGTCGCGTTCGGGCCGGGCGGTGCGTGCGAGGACGACCTCGCCGTCCTGCTCGACGACGCCCTCGGCGAGCGGGGTGCGGTCCGGGGCGGGCCTGCCGCCCAGCATGGCGCGCAGCCGGGGCCGCACGGAGCGGGAGCGCAGGACGCGGTTGACCTCGCGCCAGGTGACGTCGGAGGCGTACGAGACGGTGCGCGCGGCCTCGTACACCTGGCGGAGCAGGGCGTCGGCGTCGAGCAGGCCGAGTTCGGCGGCGACGGCGTCCTGTTCCTGGAGGGCGAGCCGGTCGGTGGCGCGTCCGGTGGCCAGGTGCAGGGCGTCGCGGGCGTCGAGCAGCTTGCGACGGGCGTCGCCGAGACCCTCGCGGGGCGCGTCGGCGAGCCAGGAGGCGGCGACGGCGCGCAGCGCGGTGGCGTCGCGCAGTCCGCCCCTGGCCTCCTTGAGGTCGGGTTCCAGGAGGAACTGCAGTTCGCCCTGGCGCTCGGCCCGTTCCCGGCACAGTTCGTCCAGTTCGGGCAGGCGCTTGGGGGCGGTGTTGCGCCAGTCGGCGAGGATCGCGGTGCGTACGCCGGTGACGAGGCCGAGGTCTCCGGCAACGTGCCGGGCGTCGAGCAGGCCGAGCTGCGCCTTGAGGTCCTCGGCGGCGGTTCTGCGCGCCTCCGCGGGGGTGCGTACGGAGTGGTCGAGGGCGAGGCCGAGGTCCCAGACGGGGTACCAGACGCGGTCGGCGAGGGCGGCGATCGCCTTCGCGGGCGTCTTGCCGTCGTGCAGGAGCACGAGGTCGAGATCGCTGCGCGGGGAGAGTTCGCCCCGTCCGTAGCCGCCGACGGCGACCAGGGCCGCGCCGCGTACCCCGGTCTCCTGGGCGGCGGTGGTGAACAGCGCGTTCAGCCAGTCGTCGGTGAGACGGGCCAGCGCGGTACGGCGCGGCGGCCCCGGCCGCGCCTTCTCCTGGAGGAGGCGCAGCCGGGCCGCCGCATAACCGCTGGGTCCCGAGTCTGCCTTTTCGGTGGTCTCTTCGACGCTCGTCACCCAGTCGTTCCCGTCTCTAGAGGGCGTCCGGGCCGCGCTCGCCGGTCCGTACGCGGACCGCCGTGTCGACCGGGACGCTCCATACCTTCCCGTCACCGATCTTGCCGGTGCGGGCGGCCTTCACCACCACATCGATGAGCTGTTCGGCGTCGTCGTCCTCGACCAGTACCTCGATACGGATCTTCGGTACGAGGTCGACGGTGTACTCCGCACCCCGGTAGACCTCGGTGTGGCCGCGCTGCCGGCCGTACCCGCTGGCCTCCGTGACCGTGAGGCCCTGGACGCCGAAGCCCTGGAGGGCTTCCTTGATCTCGTCCAGCCGGTGTGGCTTCACGACTGCGGTGATGAGCTTCATGCGTCCACCTTCTTGGTCTTCGCCGCGGCGGCGTGGGTCTCGTCGTGGTGCGGGGCGGTGACGCTGCTACGGCCGGACGGGGAGCCGCCGACCGCGCTGTAGTCGTAGGCCGACTCCGCGTGGTACGCCATGTCGACACCGCTGGTCTCGTCGTCCTCGGAGGCACGGAAACCGATGGTGACGTCGACGATCTTGGCGAGGATCCAGGAAACCACGAAGGAGTAGGCCATCACCGAGAAGGCCCCGGTGGCCTGCTTGCCGAGCTGTGTCAGACCGCCGACACCGTCGACCGCGAGGACACCGACGAGCAGGGTGCCGATGACACCGCCGACCAGGTGGACACCGACCACGTCGAGGGAGTCGTCGTAGCCCAGCTTGAACTTGAGGCTGACGGCCCAGGAGCAGACCAGACCGGCCACGAGACCGATGAGGATGGCGCCGAAGGGGCTGACGTTGGCACCGGAGGGGGTGATCGCGACGAGACCCGCGATCGCGCCGGAGGCGGCGCCCAGCGTGGTGAACGCGCCGTGCCGGATGCGCTCGTAGATGAGCCAGCCGAGCATGGCGGCGCCGGTGGCGATCTGGGTGTTGAAGGCCATGATCGCGGAGGTGCCGTTGGCGGCGAGCGCGGAGCCGGCGTTGAAGCCGAACCAGCCGAACCACAGCAGGGCCATGCCGAGGACGACGAGCGGCAGGCTGTGCGGCCGCATCGGGTCCTTCTTGAAGCCGATCCGCTTGCCGACGACCAGGACCGCGGCGAGCGCGCCGACACCGGCGTTGATATGGACCGCCGTACCACCGGCGAAGTCGATCACGCCCAGCTTGAAGAGCCAGCCGTCGGACTGCCAGACCCAGTGCGCGATCGGGAAGTAGACCACGGTGACCCAGAGCGTGATGAAGAGCGCCCAGGCGCTGAACTTCACGCGGTCGGCGAGCGCACCGCTCATCAGCGCGGGGGTCAGGACGGCGAACATGAGCTGGAAGAGGGCGAAGGCGAAGACAGGGATGCCTTCCTTGCCGCCGGTCAGCGTGTCGACCGTAATGCCCTTGAGCCCGATGTGGTCGAAGTTGCCCAGGAGACCGCCGCCGATGTCGTCACCGAAAGCCAGTGAGTATCCGTAGAGGACCCACAGCACGCTGACGATTCCGAGCGAGATCAGGGACATCATGAGCATGTTGAGGGCGCTCTTCACCCGCACCATGCCGCCGTAGAAGAATGCCAGGCCGGGCGTCATCAGCATGACGAGCGCGGCACTGATCAGTACGAATGCGGTATCTGCGCCATTCAAGGCCAGCGTCTCCTCGTGGGTCGGATACGGCCCGTGCGGATGCTCAAGCAGGTATGGGGCCGACTGTGCTCAGGAGATTGGCGCAGCGCGGTTTCAGCCAGTGCCGCTCGATGTTTCGCGACGGTGACGAAGGTGTCCCGCGTGTTACACCCCGATGAACCCGCCGCTCGCGAGCGGGGAACACGGATATCCTCCGCGGACACCCGGCGGGCCTCCCGCGGGCAGCGGAAACCGGCCGCGGCATTCACCCTGCTGTCCTGGCGGCGGGGGAGCCGTGTCGGGCTGTACGGGGTGGTTGCCGCGGCCGGAGCTGGGGTGTGCCGTGTACGGCGGGCGCGGGCTGTGTACGACCGGGGGCGGGCCCGCGGCTCAGACGGCCTCCGCGGACTCGGGCAGCTTCTGGGCGAGCACTTCGGTCAGATCGACCACCTCGGCGACGTCACCGAAGTCCCTGGCGGCCGTGTCGAGCGTCTTGCGCAGCCGGGTGTTGACCCGCTCGGAGCGCACACAGCGGGCGACGTCCAGGGCCTTCTCCGCCAGCGCCGTGGCCTGCTCGGGCTCACGGTTGAGGAGGTGGACGGTGGCCATGCCGATCAGGTTGAGCGCGTACGAGCGCTGGTGGTCGTCGTCCTTGGCGAAGAGTTCGACGGCCCGCTGCATGACGGGCTCCGCGAGGGAGGCGTAGGTGGGGCTGCGGCCGGCGACATAGGCCAGATCGCGGTACGAGTGGGCGTTCTCCCCGTTCAGCTCCGCCTCGGAGAAGAAGCGGATCCAGTCGGGCTCCGGCTCGCCGTCGAGCCCGACGTCGGAGAAGGTGTCCTCGGCCATTCTGACGGCCCGCTTGGTCTTGCTCGGCTGGCCCATGTTCGCGTACGCCCTGGCCTCCATCGCATACAGCATCGCCTGGGTCCTGGGGGTGGCGCCGTCTCTGCCGCCGTACTGCGCGAGATGGATGAGTTCGAGGGCGTCGTCGGGTCGGCCCAGATGGATCATCTGGCGGCTCATGGAGGAGAGGATGTACGCGCCGAGCGGCTTGTCCCCGGCTTCCTTGGCTGCGTGCAGGGCCAGGACGAAGTACTTCTGGGCGTTGGGCTGGAGGCCCACGTCGTAGCTCATCCAGCCGGCCAGCTCCGCCAGCTCGGCCGCGCACCGGAAGAGCCGCCTGGAGGTCGCCTCCGGCTGCGGCTCCTGGAGGAGTTCGGTGACCTCGTGGAGTTGGCCGACGACCGCCTTGCGGCGCAGACCGCCGCCGCATTGGGCGTCCCACGTCCGGAAGCAGGCCGTGGTGGACTCCAGCAGGTCCAGCTCGGGTTCGGAGAGGCGGGTGGTGCGGGCCGGGACTACGGGGTCCGGCGCCGGCTCGCCCGGATCGGCCGCGGGGGTGGGCACCAGCCAGCGCTGCATCGGCTCGACGAGGGCGGGGCCCGCGGCCAGCGCCAGGGACGTACCGAGAAAGCCGCGACGCGCCAGCATCAGGTCGCTGCGGGAGAACTCGCTGATCAGTGCGACGGTCTGGGGCCCCGCCCAGGGCAGGTCGACACCGGACACCGACGGGGAGCGGTGGGCGGAGCGCAGTCCCAGCTCCTCGACGGCCACCACGGCGCCGAAGCGCTCGGAGAACAGCTCGGAGAGGATGCGCGGAATCGGCTCGCGCGGCTGCTCGCCGTCGAGCCAGCGGCGTACGCGCGAGGTGTCCGTGCTGATGTGATGCGCGCCCATCTGGCGCGCGCGGCGGTTGACCTGGCGCGCCAGTTCACCCTTCGACCAGCCGCTGCGCAGGAACCACGAGTTGAGTTGCCCGTTCGGACGCTTGCCGGTATCCGTACCGCCTGCGCCGCTGCCCACTGGAAAGCCCCCATCCGACCGAATGCCCTTGTCTCGCGAACCGCTATCAGAATGCCGTGAGCGACGGCTCCGTGTCCGGAGGTTGCGCCCCTTCGAACAGGAAACCGAGTTGCCCTTGGCATACCCGCGAGACTGTCTTACCCCGAGGTTCGTGCACCGAAAGTAATCCTACGATCACCCGTCCGGCGAGGGTGATTCCACAATCGCCACCATTCGCCACCCCTTCGAATGAACTCGCCCGCCACAGAGCGCGATTGACTTGACGAACGACGTTCAGGGGGTGGCGGAACGATGCACATAGGGGCGCACGAATCGGATCGCGCTACCCCCAATGCCCCTTCGCGCCACTCGAATGGCGCAGGCGGCAACGGAGCGTAACAGGCAGACTGCGAGTCGTAACCACCGGCGAGTTCGACCCGTTGGAGGGGGCATGGGCTTCACGATCGGCGGCATCCGCGAGATGCGGTCCGGCTCACGCCGCCGCGGTCGCACCACAGAGTGCACCGCGGTGGCGGAGTACACCGGGCTCTGGGGCTGGGACGTCGTGCCCGGCGCCCGGGCCTCGGGCGGACACTGCTCCTGCGGCGACCCCGGGTGTCCGGCGCCGGGCGCCCACCGGCTCGGCTTCGGCCCCGAGGTCCCCGCGGGCGCCACGCTGGACGACGCCGCGAAGGCGTGGTCGGAGGTGCCGGGCGCGGCGGTGCTGCTCCCGGTGGGCCGGAGTTTCGACATCATCGACGTCGCGGAGCCGGCCGGCAGCCGCGCGCTGGTCCGTCTCGAACGGATGGGGCTCCCGCTGGGCCCGGTGCTGGCGACGCCGACGGGCCGCGCCCGCTTCTTCGTCGCGCCGGGCGCGGCGGCCGAACTGCCGGAGCTGCTCTACCGGATGGGCTGGGACGACGCGGACCTGGATCTGCACGGGCTGGGCGCCGGCGCGCATGTCACGGCGCCCCCGTCGGACCTGGCGGGGCTGGGCCCGGTCCGCTGGCTGCGGCCCCCATCCCTGGACACGGCCGCGGCGCCCCCGCAGGCCCGGCTGCTGCTCGGCACCCTGGCGTACATCTGCCACCGCTCGATGCCACCGCCGTGAAGCGGCGGGCCGAGGGGTCCCGAGGGCCCCGATGCGGAGGGGTACGGAGGCACGAAAGCCCGCGGGGTGCGGGGATACGGAGGCCGCCTTCCGCCCCGTAACCCCGCACCCCGTGCCCCAGGACCCCGCTCCCCCGTACCGACGTCCCTCCGTGCCCCGTACTCCCCCGTCCCGGACCGGGGTCAGTCCCCGATCAGCGCGTCGACGAACGCGGCGGGCTCGAACGGCGCCAGGTCGTCCGGACCCTCGCCCAGACCCACCAGCTTCACCGGTACGCCCAGCTCCCGCTGGACCGCGATCACGATGCCGCCCTTGGCCGTACCGTCCAGTTTGGTCAGCACGATCCCCGTGATCTCGACGACCTCCGCGAAGACCCGCGCCTGGACGAGGCCGTTCTGTCCGGTCGTCGCGTCCAGGACGAGCAGCACCTCGTCGAGCGGGCCGTGCTTCTCCACGACCCGCTTGACCTTGCCCAGCTCGTCCATCAGGCCGGTCTTGGTGTGCAGCCGCCCCGCCGTGTCGATGAGGACGACGTCCGCGCCCTCCGCGATGCCCTCCTTGACCGCGTCGAAGGCGATCGACGCCGGGTCGCCGCCCTCCGGGCCCCGTACGGTGCGCGCGCCGACGCGCTCGCCCCAGGTCTGGAGCTGATCGGCGGCGGCGGCGCGGAAGGTGTCCGCCGCGCCGAGGACGACCGACCGGCCGTCCGCGACGAGCACCCGCGCCAGCTTGCCGGTGGTCGTGGTCTTGCCGGTGCCGTTGACGCCGACGACCATGACGACGCCGGGCGTGTCCAGCCCGCTCTCCGTCTTGACCGCCCGGTCGACATCGGGGTCGAGGAGGACCAGCAGCTCCTCCCTCAGGAGGGTGCGCAGCTCCGCCGGGGTGCGGGTGCCCAGCACCCGGACGCGTTCGCGCAGCCGCTCGACCAGCTCCTGGGTCGGCGCGACACCGACATCGGCGGTGAGCAGGGTCTCCTCGATCTCCTCCCAGGTCTCCTCGTCCAGGTGTTCGCGGGAGAGCAGGGTGAGCAGGCCCTTGCCGAGGGAGTTCTGCGAGCGGGCGAGCCGCGCGCGCAGCCGGACCAGCCGGCCGGCGGACGGCTCGGGCACCTCGATGGCGGGTGCCTCGGCGGCCTCGACGGGCTCCTCGACGACGACCGGCGCACCGGCGGTGGCGTCGGGGAGCCCGACCTCCTCGATCGTGCGGCGCGGTTCGTCGCGCGGTGTCTCCGCCTCGTCACCGACGTGCGGTTCGGCGGGTGGGGCTGTGATGGTCGGCGTGCTCGACGGTGACGAGGGCGGCAGCTTCTTCTTGCGGCTGCTGACCACGAGCCCGCTGATCGCGCCGACCGCGACCAGGGCGATGACTACAACAAGGATGACGATTTCCATAACGCTCCCAGTATCAGCCACGGCCGGGCGCGGCTCCCGGCCATGCCGGGCGCGTCCCGGCGGGGGTCCGGCCCGGCGATGACTTCAGAGGTTCCCACGAAGATCCCCGTGACGATCCTCGTGACGATTTGGACGTTTTACCCCGAACAGACGATGGTGGAGGTTCCGGGTTCGCCCGGAGGTCCACTCCCCCGCAGGAGCCCCCACCTCTGTTCGGAGCCTGTTCATGCCCCACGCCTCCGCATCCGAAGGCGCGATGGAGACCCGTGGCCTGGAGCCCGTCCCCGACGACGAGCGCACCGGCCATGTGCGGGGACTCTTCCCCACCTGGGTCGCCGCCAACATCAGCGTGCTGCTGCTCACGATGGGGGCCGGCCTGATCGTCCTCAACGGCCTCAACATCTGGCAGGCGCTGGTCGTGGGCGTCACGGCGCCCGTCGTCTCGTACGGCACGGTCGGGCTGATCTCCATCGCGGGCAAGCGCGGCGGGGCGCCGGGGATGGCGCTCTCCCGGGCGGTCTTCGGACAGCGCGGGAACCTCTTCCCGGGGTCGCTGATCTGGATCGCCCGCTGGGGGTGGGAGACGATCAACGCGGTGACCGGCGCGTACGCGGTGCTGACGGTGCTCGATCTGCTCTTCGGGATCAAGCGGAGCACCCCGCTCGTCGTGATCACCCTGGTGCTCTTCGTGGCCGGGACCTTCCTGGTCTCGGGTCTGGGCATCAAGGCGCTGCGGATCTGCAGCACGTGGTCGGCGTATCTCTTCGGCGCGTTCAGCGTGCTGGTGCTCGTCCATCTCATCGCCGGGACCGACTGGTCGGCGGTCTTCGGCAAGCCGGCCGGTTCGACGGCGATGATGATCGCGGGCATCGGCACGATCGCGGCGGGCGGACTCAGCTGGGTCCCCTCGGGCCCCGACTTCACCCGCTATCTGCCCCGGTCCGCCTCGGGCCGGGGCATGGTCGGCACGACGGTGGCCGGCGCGGGGATCGTGGTGCTGCCGCTGGTGCTGATGGGCGCGGTGATGGCGGTGGGGACGCCGGATCTGGCCACGGCGCAGGACCCGGTCTCCTTCATCGGCGCGCTGCTGCCCACCTGGATCTCCGTGCCGTATCTGCTGATCGCGCTGGTGGGGATGGTGCTGATCAACTCGATGTCGATGTATTCGGCGGGGTTCACGGCGCAGACGCTGGGCATCAAGGTGCCGCGCGCCTGGGCGGTCAGTGTGAACGCGGTGATCAGCCTGATCCTCGGCTTCCTGCTGATGGTGGTCGCCACGAGCTTCATCGGCTCGTTCGTCTCGTTCCTCACCCTGCTCGCGGTGGCGTTCTCCGCGTGGATCGGCGTCTTCGGCGTGGACATGCTGCGGCGGCGTACGTACGACGGCACGGCGCTGATGGACACGACCCGCACCAGCGGCTACTGGTACCGGGGCGGATTCGCCCCGTCGGCCATGGCCGCCTGGGGTACGGCGCTGGTGGTGGGGGTGCTCTTCACCTCGGTGCAGTGGTTCTCGGGCCCCCTCGCCGGGACGTGGGTCGGGGAGAACGGCCTGGGCTGGGTGGTCACCACCCTGGTCGCCGCGGGGCTGTACGGGGTGCTGCCGCGTGAGCGCGCGAAGACCCCGGCGCCCGCGGAAGCGGAGGCCGGGGCCAGGACGGGAAGCGAGGCCGGGGCAGGGACCGGGCCGGGCTAGCCCATCTCCTCCAGCGTCTTCCCCTTCGTCTCCTTCACGAAGAAGAGCACGAACGGGATGGAGAGCGTGGCGAAGCAGGCGTAGATGACGTACGTACCCGAGAGGTTCCAGTCGGCCAGGCTCGGGAAGCTCGCCGTGATGGCCCAGTTGGCGATCCACTGCGCCGAGGCGGCGACACCGAGCGCGGCGGCGCGGATCCGGTTCGGGAACATCTCGCCGAGGAAGACCCAGACGATGACGCCCCACGACAGCGCGAAGAAGAGCACGAACACATGGGCGGCGATCAGGGCGACGGTCCCCTGGGTGCTGGGGAGCTTGCCGTCGACCAGGTGGGCGGAGAACGCCCATGCCTCACAGGCGAGCGCGACGGCCATACCGGCGGAGCCCACGAGGGCGAGCGGCCTGCGGCCGACGCGGTCCACCAGGACCATCGCGATCACGGTGCCGATGATGTTGACGATCGATGTCGTGAACGAATAGAAGAACGAACCGGACGGGTCGATCCCGACGGACTGCCAGAGCGTCGCCGAGTAGTAGAAGGCGACGTTGATGCCGACGAGCTGCTGGAAGACCGAGAGTCCGATCCCCACCCAGACGATGGGCAGGAAGAAGAAGCCGCCACCGCCCAGCAGGTCCTTGAAGGTCGACTTGTGCTCACGGTGCATCGCGTGCTTGATCTCGTCGACCCGCGCGTCCAGGTCGACGTCCTTGCTCTCGACCTCGGCGAGCACCTGCTTGGCGCGGTCCACCCGGCCGACGGAGATCAGGAAGCGCGGGGACTCGGGGATCGCGAAGGAGAGCAGACCGTAGAGCACCGCCGGGACGACCATCACACCGAGCATCCACTGCCACGCTTCGAAGCCCAGCAGCTTGCCGCGCTGGTCGCCGTCGGCGAGCTGGAGGATGCCGTAGTTGACGAGCTGCGAGACGGCGATGCCGATGACGATCGCGGCCTGCTGGAAGGAGCCGAGCCGGCCTCGGTAGGCGGCCGGCGAGACCTCGGCGATGTACGCGGGGCCGATCACCGACGCCATCCCGATCGCGAAGCCGCCGATGATCCGCCAGAACGCGAGATCGTAGATGTTGAACGGCAGGGCCGAGCCGACCGCGCTGATCGTGAAGAGGACCGCGGAGATCTGCATGCAGCGGATCCGGCCGATGCGGTCGGCGATCCGGCCCGCCGTGGCGGCCCCGATCGCACAGCCGATCAGTGCGATGGCGATGACCTGGGCGAGGGCCGCGGAGCCGATGTCGTACCGGTCCCGGATGGCCTCGACCGCCCCGTTGATCACCGAGCTGTCGTAGCCGAAGAGGAAGCCGCCCATCGCGGCGGCAGCCGTGATGAAGACGACATGGCCGAGGTGTTCGGGGTGGGCCGCTCGACCTCCTGGCGGCGGAACCTGCGCTGTGCTGGTCACGTGTACTCCTGAGGCCGCCCGGCTGCGTCGCCGGGCGTGGGGTGGGCGAGCCTTTCAAGTGAGGCATAACGTCTCGCCAGCCACCACTTGAAGGCAAAAGCAACGCGCAAGAGACTATGCCTTCATCTTTTGAAGAGACAGCGTGGGGCCGTTCGCGGCACGGTGCGACAAATCCCGCACCTTCCCCTCACCTGATCTTCAAGATCCGAAGACGACATGTCCCTCGGTGAAGCCATGCACCTCAGTGGAGCCGCTGGCTGATGACCTTGGATACCCCGTCGCCCTGCATCGACACCCCGTAGAGCGCGTCGGCGACCTCCATCGTCCGTTTCTGATGGGTGATCACGATCAGCTGGGAGCTCTCCTGCAACTCCTGCATGATGCGGATCAACCGCTGGAGATTGGTGTCGTCGAGCGCCGCCTCGACCTCGTCCATCACATAGAACGGGCTCGGCCTGGCCTTGAAGATCGACACCAGCAGCGCCACCGCGGTCAGCGACCGTTCGCCGCCGGAGAGCAGCGAGAGCCGCTTGACCTTCTTGCCCGGCGGCCTGGCCTCCACGTCCACGCCCGTGGTCAGCATGTTCTCCGGATCGGTGAGGATCAGCCGGCCCTCCCCGCCCGGGAAGAGCCGCGAGAAGACACCCTCGAACTGGACGGCGGTGTCCCGGAACGCCTCGGTGAAGACCTGCTCCACCCGCTCGTCGACCTCCTTCACCACCCCGAGCAGATCCGCCCGCGCCTTCTTCAGGTCTTCGAGCTGCGCGGAGAGGAACTGGTGGCGCTCCTCCAGCGCCGCGAACTCCTCCAGGGCGAGCGGATTCACCTTCCCGAGCTGCTGATACGCCCGTTCGGCGGCCTTGAGCCGCTTCTCCTGCTCGGCCCGCGCGTACGGCCTGGGCCGGTTCCGCGGGTCCCCGGGATCCTCCGGCAGCTCCTCGCCCTCGGCCGCGGGCGAGGGCGGCACGGGCTGGTCGGGGCCGTAGTCGGCGATCAGCCCGGCCGGCTCGACGCCCAACTCCTCCAGGGCCTTCGCCTCCAGCTGCTCGATCCGCAACCGCTTCTCGGCGCCCAGCACCTCGCCCCGGTGCACCGAGTCGGTGAGCTTGTCCAGCTCGCCCTTGAGGTCGCGGCCGGTGTTCCGCTCGGCGGCCAGCTCCTGGTCGCGTACGGATCTGGCCTCCTCGGCAGCGGCGCGCTCCGCCTCGGCGCGTACGACCGAGACCTCCACGTGCGCGAGCAGTTGCCGGGCGCCGGCCGCGACCGCCGCGGCGACGCGCGCCCCGTGGGGCCGCCGGGCGCCGGAGTCTAAAACAACACGA
>NZ_JBHZDA010000053.1:43723-51049 GCF_042755665.1 Streptomyces sp. NPDC059142 | reverse complement strand
CGGACGCCCCCACCGTCGACCATCTGATGCTCGCCACGCGCCTGATGGTCGCCGAGAACGCGGTGGACGACTGCTCCTGCGAGGACCACGGCGGCGCGCCCCGCGCCCGCGCCGCGGGCCCCGCCGGCGGGGCCCCCCCCCCCGCGGTGCTCCGCCGTCAGCCGACCGAGCTGTACGCCACCACTCCGCGGCGCACCGCGTCGACCGCCTTGCGGGCGTTCTTCGCGACCGTGCTGTTCTCGCGGGGGGCCGCCGCCGCGATCTGGCCGAGGACGTCGATGACCTGCTTGCACCAGCGCACGAAGTCACCGGCCGGCATCTCCGCCTCGCGCAGGACCTCGTCGAGCCCCTTGCCGGAGGCCCACATGTGGACCGGCCAGGCGAAGCCGAGGTCCGGCTCGCGCTGGCCCACGCCCTCCGTCTGGCTGATCTTCAGATCCTCCTCCAGGGCGTCGAGCCGGCCCCAGATACGGACCATCTCGGCCAGCGCGGTCTTCGCGTCGCCCGCCGGGAGCTTCGGCGCCACCGCGTCGTCCGCCTGCCGGGCCTCGTAGACCAGCGCGGAGACACAGGCCGCCAGCTCGGCCGGCGAGAGCCCCTCCCAGACCCGGTCCCGCAGACATTCGCTGGCCAGGAGGTCCAGCTCGCCGTAGAGCCGGGCCAGCCGCTTGCCGTGTTCGGTGACCTCGTCGGCGCGCAGATAGTCCAGCTCGGTCAGGAGCGCGACGATCCGGTCGAAGGTGCGGGCGATGGTGTTCGTCCGGCCCTCGATCCTGCGCTCCAGCTGGCGGGTGTCCCGCTGGAGCCGGTGGTAGCGCTCGGCCCAGCGGGCGTGGTCCTCGCGCTCGTCGCAGCCGTGGCACGGGTGGGCGCGCAGCTCCGTACGGAGCCGGGAGATCTCCCGGTCGTCGGCGGCCGCCGCCCGCTGCCTGCGGTGCCGCTCGGGCACGATGTGGCCGGCCTTCGTGCGCAGCGCGGACGCCAGATCGCGGCGCGACTGCGGCGAGCGCGCGTTGAACGACTTGGGGATGCGCATCCGCTCCAGCGCCTCCACCGGCACCGGGAAGTCCATCGCCGCCAGCCGCTTGACCTGGCGCTCCGCGGTCAGGACGAGCGGACGCGGGCCTTCCTGGTAGTCGTAGCCGCGGTGCCCGTTGGCGCGTCCCCCGGGCAGTCCGGGCTCCAGGACGAGCGCGAGCCCCGCGAACTTGCCCGTCGGCACATGGATGACATCGCCCGGCTTCAGCCGCTCCAGCGAGGACGCCGCGGCGGCCCTGCGCTGCGCCGCGCCCTGCTTGGCCAGGTCCGTCTCGCGGTCCTTGAGGTCGCGGCGCATCCGCGCGTACTCCTCGAAGTCCCCGAGGTGGCAGGTCATGCCCGCCCGGTATCCGTCCAGCCCCTCCTCGTTGCGCTGGACCTGCCGGGAGATCCCGACGACGGACCGGTCCGCCTGGAATTGCGCGAAGGAGGTCTCCAGCAGCTCACGCGACCGATGCCGCCCGAACTGTTGTACGAGGTTGACGGCCATGTTGTACGAGGGCCGGAAGCTAGAGCGCAGCGGATACGTACGCGTCCCGGCGAGCCCGGCGAGCGCGCCCGGGTCCATGCCGCGCTGCCAGAGCACCACCGCGTGGCCCTCGACGTCGATGCCCCGGCGCCCGGCCCGCCCGGTGAGCTGGGTGTACTCGCCGGGGGTGATGTCGGCGTGCTGCTCGCCGTTCCACTTGACGAGCTTCTCCAGCACCACCGACCTGGCCGGCATGTTGATGCCGAGGGCGAGCGTCTCCGTGGCGAAGACGGCCTTGACCAGACCGCGGACGAACAGCTCCTCCACGATCTCCTTGAAGGTGGGCAGCATGCCCGCGTGGTGCGCGGCGATGCCCCGCTCCAGGCCCTCCAGGAACTCGTAGTAGCCGAGGACGTGCAGGTCCTCGCCCGGGATGGAGGCCGTACGCTCCTCGACGATCTCCCGGACCCGGCGGCGCGCCTCGTCGGTGTTGAGCCGCAGCCCCGCGTACATGCACTGCTGTACGGCGGCCTCGCAGCCGGCCCGGCTGAAGATGAAGGTGATCGCGGGGAGCAGCCCCTCCGCGTCCAGCCGCTCGATGACCTCGGGCCGGCCGGGTGTCCAGATACGGCTGCGCTGGCGGCGCTCGCGCTCCCGGTCCGCCTCGCGGATCATCTTGCCGCGGCGGCGGTCGCGCGGGTTGTACGTGCGCTGGTTCTCCATCCGGGCCAGCCGGACCAGGTCCGGGCTGACCTCGCGCTTGGCGACGCCCCGGCCGCCGTGGTCGGTCTCCTCCTCGAAGAGGTCGTACATGCGGCGGCCGGCCATCACGTGCTGCCACAGCGGTACGGGGCGCTGCTCGGAGACGATCACTTCGGTGTCGCCCCGCACGGTGTCCAGCCAGTCACCGAACTCCTCGGCGTTCGACACGGTGGCCGAGAGCGAGACCAGGGTGACGGAGGCCGGGAGGTGGATGATCACCTCTTCCCAGACGGCGCCTCGGAAGCGGTCGGAGAGGTAGTGGACCTCGTCCATCACCACATGGCCGAGGCCGACGAGCGCCTGCGAGTTCGCGTAGAGCATGTTGCGCAGGACCTCGGTGGTCATGACGACCACCGGCGCGTCCGCGTTCACACTGTTGTCACCGGTGAGCAGGCCGACCTTGTCGGCCCCGTACCGCTTGGCGAGATCGGCGTACTTCTGGTTGGAGAGGGCCTTGATCGGGGTCGTGTAGAAGCATTTGCGGCCCTCGGCGAGGGCCAGGTGCACGGCGAACTCGCCGACGATCGTCTTGCCGGAGCCGGTGGGCGCCGCGACCAGGACGCCCTTCCCGGCCTCCAGGGCCTGGCATGCCTCGATCTGGAAGGGGTCCAGACCGAATTCGTACATCTCGCGGAAGGGCGTCAGCGCCGTGGCCCGCTCGGCGGCGCGGACCCGGGCTGCGGCGTAGCGCTCGGCTGGTGAGAGGTCCTCTGTCATCTTGCGGTCGAGCCTACCCGCCCCCTCCGACAGTCAGCCCGATCTTTAATCGTCTTTGGGCGGCACCGCTCCGCCCCCGCCGGTCAGGTGATGTCGTCGTACCCGTTCACGCGGTTGTTCCGGGTGCCGTCGGACTGTTCCGGCAGTGCGGGACGGTTCGCCACGGGTTCGATCTCGCCGATGTCCTCGGGCGTCAGGTCCAGGTCCGACGCCTCGTCGTCGCCGGGCCCCGCCGCGATACGGGCCGCCTTGCGGCGGTCGTTGAGCAGGGAGATCCCCGTGGCGAAGAAGTAGAGCACCCAGATCGGCACGGCCAGGGCGAGCATGCTGAGCGGGTCGGTGCTCGGGGTGGCGACCGCCGCGAAGATCGTGATGCCGAGGATCATGCCGCGCCACCAGCCGGCCATCCGCTTGCCGCTGAGCACTCCGCCGAGGTTGAGCATCACGAGGAGGAGCGGCAGTTCGAAGGCGAGACCGAAGACGACCACCATGCGGGTGATCAGATCGAGCAGATCGTCCAGCGGGAGCTGGTTGTCCAGGTCGGCGGGCGAGAACTCCAGGAGGACCCGCGCCATGGTGGGGAGCGTCTTGTACGCGAAGAAGCCACCGGCCAGGAAGAGCGGGAAGCCCGCGGCGACGAAGCCGAGGGAGTACTTCTTCTCGTTCTTGTGGAGCCCCGGCGCGATGAACGCCCAGAGCTGGTAGAGCCAGACCGGCGAGGAGAGCACGACGCCGGCCATCAGGGAGACCTTGAGGGCGAGGGTGAAGGGCGTGATCAGGCCGTTGAGGACGATGCGCGCGCAGGTGCCCTCCCTCCGCTGGGCGAGGTCGGCGAAGCTCGCGTCGCATCCGACGGACTGCAGCACCGGGTTCGTGAAGAACTCGATGATCTCCTTGTAGGAGAAAGCCGCGACGATGGTCACGACGACGATGCCGATGAGCGCCTTGACGAGCCGGTTGCGCAGCTCGCGCAGATGCTCGACCAGTGGCATCCGCCCCTCGGGGTCCGTCTCCTTCTTACGGGCGGACTTCAGCAACCCACGTCCTCATCTCGTGCGGCGGGCCGCCCCTCATGGCAGTGCCCGCTCCGTCCCAGGTGGTGTCAGCGCTTGGTCGAGTCCGTCGGCTCGCTCACCGGGCGCGCGCTCGTCACATCACCGGGGAAAGCCTGGATCGTACGGGGCGCCGCCTGGTCCTGAGCGGTGTCGTTCGGCGGATCGGCCGGGGCGGTCTGCTGGCCCTCGGACTTCATGGCCTTGGCCTCGCTCTTGAGGATGCGGGCCGACTTGCCGAGCGAACGCGCCATGTCGGGGAGCTTCTTCGCGCCGAAGAGGAGAACGACCACGACGAGAATGAGAATGATCTCGGGGGCACCGATCTTTCCGAACAGCATAAGTCTTTACCTTCTCACCGAGGCGGCACGGAACGGGCCTGCGTGGATAGGGCCGGACTTGTGTCCGACAAGTTGCCCAGCGATCGTAACGCGCGGGGGTGAACAGAGGGCAATCCCCGTGCGTACTTCAAGCGCGCGGCCCGCGCCTCGCTGCCTGGGCCACGTCGTGCAGCGTACCTCTCATGAACCGCCCTGAGCAGGGGGCGTGTGGACTACCGCAGGGCGTCACCGGTGGCGGCGAGCCGTGTCGCGGCCCGCTCCAGGTCCTCGGCGGCGAGGTTGATCCGCTCCGTGGTGGCGGCGACCTGGCGGCCGAGCCGCCGGGCTTCGAGGAAGACCCGGACGGCCAGGACGCCGAGCACGGCGATCCCGAGGAACCCCAGGGCGATGGCGATCATGGGCCAGAGCATGGTATTAGACCGCCCCCGGCAGGTCCTGGAGCGTGGAGTGCAGACGCATCGTCCGCACCCCGCCGCCCGTGAGCAGTTCGATGATGCGTTCCCCCGCGGGCTTGCGGACCGGGGCCTCGCACTCGGGGCAGACGAAGGAGTAGAAGGTGGTGCGCCGGCTGGCCCCGATCGCCAGGCGCAGCGCGCCCGCCGACAGTTCGAAGGCGGCCCGGCACTCGGGACAGGCGGCCCTGAAGAGAACCGGGACCACCGTCGAAAGACCAGACGGCCCAGACATTGCCGACATATTTCCGTTTCTCCTTGTCCTCAGCCGTTCGCTCACGTCCGTGCGGTCACCGGCCCCGCGGGGTCATTCCCCCGCCGTACGGGCCGGCCGCCACCGCCCGCCTGTCATCCGTGGATCTCGTACGCCGCCAGCGCCTCGGCGGCGGCCCGGCGCGCGCTGTCCGCCAGCTCCGGCGGGGCGACGATCCGCCCGTCGCCGCCGAGCCGCAGCGCGAGCCGCCGCAGCGAGGCGGGCACCGGGGTGCGCAGCGTGATGCGCAGCCCGCCGTCGGGCAGCTCCACCGCGCTGTCGTGCGGGTAGTACTCGGCGACCCACCGGCCGCCGGGGCCCACCTCGACGATCACCTCGGGGTCCTCGGCGGACGGCTGCACCAGCCCCTCCGACAGATCCCGCAGCTCCAGCTCGGGGGGCGCGGCCGGGGCGTCCAGCAGCCTGATCTCGGCCACCCGGTCGAGCCGGAACGTACGCCGTGCCTCGGAGAGCCGGCACCACGCCTCCATATAGGTGTGGCCCACGGCGAAGAGCCGGATGGGGTCGACCTCGCGCTCGGTCAGCTCGTCGCGCGCCGGCGAGTAGTAGCGCAGCCACAGCCTGCGCCGCTCGGAGATGGCCCGGTCGACCTCGGCGAAGACGCCGCCCTCGGACTCGAAGGTCACCGAGAGCCGGGAGCTGGCGCCCGCCGCCTCACCGGCCGCGGCCTCCAGCTTGGCGGTGGCGCGCAGCAGCGCCTGCCGGTCGCCCTCGCGCAGGCCGGGCAGGGTGGCGACCGCGCGGGCCGCGACGAGCAGCGCCGTGGCCTCGTCGGCGGCGAGCCGCAGCGGCTCGGCCACGTCGTCGGGGTTGTGCCACCAGATCCGGTCGCCGTCGGTGTCGATGTCCAGCAGGTCCCCGCCCCGGAAGCTCGTCCCGCACATGGGCAGGACGTCGAGGTCGGAGATCAGCTCGTCCTCGCTGATCCCGAACGCGCGGGCCACGTCGCCGACATGGGCTCCCGGGCGCTCGCGTAGATAGGTCACCAGCGAGAGCATCCGCCGGGTCTGGTCGATCGCGTTGGCTGCCACGGTGTGTCCGCTCCCCCTCAGCCCTTGGCCACGGCGCGCAGCCGGTCCAGGACATCGGCCCGCAGATCCGCGGGCTCCAGTACGACGACGTCCGGACCGAACTCCACCAGCCAGGCGTCCAGGCCGTGTCCGTACGGGATCTCCAGCTCGTCCCAGCCGTCGGCCGCCGCCCGGGTCGACAGCGCCCGGGAGCGCAGCGGGTAGCCGCAGCCGGAACGGAGCCTGATCAGCGCGGAGCGGGTCGCGGTCTCCCCCGCCCAGCTCTCCACGGTCTCGCGTACGGTCACCACGTCGGGCACGGGCGCGCGGAACGTACCGACGCGCGAGCGGACCCGGCCGGTGATCCGGGAGAGCCGGAAGACCCGCTCGGCGCCGCGGTCGCGGTCCCAGCCGGCCAGGTACCAGTGTCCGCGCCAGCACTCCAGCGTCCAGGGCTCGACCTGGCGCTGTTCGGCGCGGGCCGCGTTGGCCTTGCGGTAGTCGAAGGAGACGGGGCGCCGGTCGCGGCAGGCGAGCATCAGCGGCTCGAAGGCGGCCTCGTGGACGGGGATACGGGGTTCGAGGGCGCCGTGGTGGGCCTCGTAGCTGTCCTCGGCCTCGGGCATCCCGGCGGCGCGCAGCTTCTGGAGGGCGCCGCTCGCCGCACCGGCCAGCCGGGCCTGCTGCCAGACCTTGGCGGCCAGGCCGAGGGCCGCGGCCTCCTCGGCGTCGAGGGTGATGGGGGGCAGCCGGTTGCTGTCGCGGCGGGCCAGATAGCCGGTCTCGCCGTCGAGGTTCTCCACCGTCTCGATGACCAGACCGAGTTCGCGGAGGTCGTCCTTGTCCCGCTCGAACATCCGGTTGAAGGATTCGTCGGTGCCGGCTTCCAGGTACGCCTCGATGGAACCACGCAGCTCGCGCTTGCTGAGCGGCCGCCGGGTCCCGAGCAGACACAGCGCCAGATTCATCAGCCGCTCGGCCTTGGCAATGGCCATCGACGCCTCGCACCCCTCGTTGATCGTGCCGCCTCCGCCCGCTGACCGTACCGTCCCGGGGTGTCGCGGCAAAGCCGAGGGGGGGGGGCCGCGAGGGCGGGGAGGCCCCGGGGGGGGCGCCCGGCGGGGCGCCGCGGCCTCACAGCCGCGCCCGCCCGGGGGGCGCCCGGCGGGGGCGCGCCCCCCCCCAACGGCCCGATGGCGGAAGCTGTCACC
>NZ_JBHZDA010000053.1:33971-43713 GCF_042755665.1 Streptomyces sp. NPDC059142 | reverse complement strand
GTCGTCGTCCCGTGGAACCGCGAGGACGAACAGAGCCGGGGGGGGCCCGGCGCGGTTATAGGCGACGGAGAAAAGCACAATACCCAAAAAAATTGGGGGGGGCCCGCCCCCCGCCCCGCCGCCGCCCGGGGGGGGGGCGCGCCCAACGGCGGGGCCCACACCCACGGCGGCACCCCCCCGCGCTGGACCCGGCTCGGGCCGGACCGTTCCGCATCAGGCCGGCCCGGACGGGGCCGGACCGTTCCGTGTCAGACGGAGACGAGATCGCAGACGAAGATCAGCGTCTCGCCCGGGGCGATGGCCGAGCCCGCGCCGCGGTCGCCGTACGCGAGGTGCGGCGGGATGGTGAGCTGACGGCGTCCGCCGACCCTCATGCCCTGCACGCCCTTGTCCCAGCCCGCGATGACCTGGCCGGCGCCGAGCGTGAACGGAAGCGGAGCGCCGCGGTTCCAGGAGGCGTCGAACTCCTCGCCGGTGGAGAAGGCCACACCGACGTAGTGGACCCTGACGTTGGCACCCGCCGTGGCGACCTCTCCGTCACCCTTCCAGATGTCCTTGATCTCCAGGTCGGCCGGCGGCTCGCCACCCGGGAAGTCGATCTCGGGCTTCTCGATGCTCACGTGAAACTGCTCCTCTAAATGATGAACGGTACAACCGGGACAGTCTTACACCTTCGAGAGGATGTCCACGGCGAAGACCAGCGTGGAGTTCTTCGGGATCCCCTGCTGCTCCTGGTTGCCGAACGCCTGGTCCGGCGGGATCACGATCAGGACCCTGCTGCCCACCTTCTTGCCGACGATGCCCGTCTTGAGGCCCTTCAGCGTGAGCTGCGGCAGCGGGAAGGTCGTGGTGCGGCCGGTCTTGTACGTGCTGTCGAACTGCTTGGCGTCCTTCCAGAGGTACGCCGAGTAGTTCAGCACGACGGTGTCGGAGTCCTTGACGGCGTCGCCGTCGCTCTCCAGCACGTAGTTGGAGACCAGCTTCTTCGGCGGGTCGGTCCCCTTCGGGATGGTGACCTTCGGCTCCTTGCCGTCCTCGTCGGTGCCCACCTGCGGCAGCGCCTTGTCGTCCTGCGGGACGGCGGTGCCCTTGGCGGAGGACGGCACCTTGGTGGCCTTCAGGATGTCGACGACGAAGACCAGCGTGGAATTGGGCTTGATGTCGCCCTGGCCCTGGGAGCCGTAGCCCAGCTCCGGGGGGATCCCCAGCTCGACGCGGCTGCCGACCTTCTGGCCTTCGAGGCCCTGGTCCCAGCCCTTGATGACCATTCCGGCGCCGACCGTCAGATCGAACGGCTGCTTGCGGTCGAAGCTGTTGTCGAAGGGCTTGGCCGAGTCCCAGGTCTGGCCGAGGTAGTTGACCTGGATCGCGTCGCCCTTCGCGACCTTCGCGCCGTCGCCCTCCTTGAGGACATCGACCGTCAGCTTCTTCGGCGGATCCCCCTCCCCCTTGTCGAGGGTCGGCTTCTGTCCGTACTTGGCGCCCTCGCTGATCGCGGGGAGTCCGTTCTTGGACGAGGTGGAGTCGGAGCCTCCGTCGCCACCGCAGGCCGCTGTCGACAACAGCAGCAGGGGGACGACGATCAGGCCGGCAAGTCGGCGCACGTGTTCCTCAGATCTCAGACGGCACAGTAGCTGCCCACTGTAGGGCGTGACACGGGCCCCGTACGCGATACGTACGGGGCCCGGGCCGCATTCCACCCATGCCTGTCAGCCGGTGGTTGACCGGGACGCTCACATACCGGCGATGAGCTTTTCCACCCGTTCGTCGACCGACCGGAACGGGTCTTTGCAGAGCACCGTGCGCTGTGCCTGGTCATTGAGCTTGAGATGGACCCAGTCGACCGTGAAGTCCCTGCGCTGTTCCTGGGCGCGGCGGATGAAATCGCCGCGCAGCCGGGCCCGGGTGGTCTGCGGAGGCACCGACTTGCCTTCGAAGATCTTCATGTCGTTGCAGATACGGGCGGCCTGCCCCTTCTTCTCCAGCAGGTAATAGAGCCCGCGACGACGGTGGATGTCGTGGTAGGCGAGGTCTATCTGCGCGACCCGGGGATGCGACATGGTCATGTTGTGCTTGGCCCGGTACCGCTCGATGAGCTGGTACTTCATGACCCAGTCGATCTCCGTGGAGATCCGGTCGAGGTCCTCGGACTCGATCGCGTCGAGCGTACGGCCCCACAGTTCGAGGACCTGCTCCACGGTGCCGGTGCGGATGCCGCGGCGGTCCACGAAGTCCACGGCCTTCTCGTAGTACTCCCGCTGGACCTCCAGGGCGGAGGCTTCCCGGCCGCTCGCCAGCCGCACCTTGCGCTGGCCGGTGAGGTCGTGGCTGACCTCGCGGATCGCCCTGATCGGGTTCTCCAGGGTGAGGTCGCGCATCACGGTGCCCGCCTCGATCATGCGCAGCACGAGATCGGTGGCGCCGACCTTGAGCAGCATGGTCGTCTCGGACATGTTCGAGTCGCCGACGATGACATGGAGCCGGCGGTAGCGCTCCGCGTCGGCGTGCGGTTCGTCCCGGGTGTTGATGATCGGACGGGAACGGGTCGTCGCCGAGCTGACGCCCTCCCAGATGTGCTCGGCGCGCTGGCTGACGCAGTAGACGGCGCCCCGTGGGGTCTGGAGCACCTTGCCCGCGCCGCACAGGAGCTGACGGGTGACGAGGAAGGGGATGAGAATGTCCGCGAGCCGGGAGAACTCCCCGTGGCGGGCGACGAGGTAATTCTCGTGGCAGCCGTAGGAGTTTCCCGCCGAGTCGGTGTTGTTCTTGAAGAGATAGACGTCGCCCGCGATTCCCTCCTCGTGCAGGCGGCGTTCGGCGTCGACGAGCAGGCCTTCGAGAATGCGCTCGCCGGCCTTGTCGTGCGTGACCAGTTCGGTCACGTTGTCGCATTCGGGTGTCGCGTATTCCGGATGCGATCCCACGTCGAGGTAGAGGCGGGCGCCGTTCCGCAGGAAGACATTGCTGCTGCGGCCCCATGACACAACACGGCGGAAGAGGTAGCGCGCCACTTCGTCAGGTGACAGTCGGCGCTGTCCCCTGAACGTGCACGTGACGCCGTACTCGTTCTCCAGCCCGAAAATGCGGCGGTCCATGTCTGAACATTACGCCTGATGACCTGAGCTGAAACCGGGTTCGACCGCACCGCTTGGATCATTTTCCGTCGGAACGGTGGAGTCGGGCGCACCGCCGGGACGTGCGAGGACCCGCTGTGTGGCCAGCAGGACCAGCAGCGCGGCGGTGCCCGCGGCCCCCGCCACCCCGAAGCTCACCGACGTGCCGCCCAGCTCGACGGCCGGGCCCGCCGCGGCCGTTCCGAGCGCGGCGCCGACGCCGAAGGTCGTCACGAGCCAGGAGAACGCCTCGGTGACGGTGCCGCGCGGCGCGTGCCGGTCCACGACGATGAAGGCGCAGGCGATCGCCGGCGCGAGGAAGACACCGGCGAGGGCGGCGAGGGCGGTCATCGCGAGGACGCCGGGGGTGAGCGTCAGCGGCAGGTAGCAGAGGGCGAGCAGGGCGGTGATGGAGAGCAGCCGGCGTTCGGGGGTGTTCGTCCACCGCCGGGAGCCGTACACGAGGCCGCCCACCAGCGCGCCCAGGCCCAGGGCGGCCATCAGCCAGCCGTAGACGGACTCGCGGCCCTGGTCGTCGGCGTACGCGACCCCCGCGACCGTGATGGAGCCGAGGGCCATGCCTATGAAGAGGAACGCGCCCAGCAGGGCGAGCAGTCCCGTCGAGCGCAGCGCGCCGAGCCAGTGCGCCTCGCGGGGCGCGGAGCGCCAGGTGCGGGAGGGCTCGGACAGGACGACGGAGAGGGCGCCGAGCACACCGATCGCGTTGAGGGCGAGGAGCGCGGCGGCCGGGGACCAGAGCGCGACGAACAGGGTGACGAGCAGCGGGCCGACCGTGAACATGACCTCCTGGGCGATCGCGTCCATGGCGTACGCCCGGTGCACCCGCTCCTCGGCGCCCAGCACGCCGGGCCACAGCGCCCGCAGTCCGCCTTCCAGGGGCGGTGTGAAGAGCCCCGCCACCGCCACGCCGGCGTACGCGAGCACCAGACCGCCGCCGTCGGTGCCCGCGACGACGAGCAGGACGGCGCCCAGGGCCGACACGAGGGCGGCGGGAAGCTGGACGCGGGGCTGCCCGTACAGGTCCACGGCACGGCCGAGCAGCGGCTGCCCCACGGCGTTGCCGATGCCGTAGACGGCCGCGAGGGCTCCGGCGAGGCTGTAGCTGCCGCCGCCCGCCCGGACGAGCAGGACGATCGCGATGGGGGCGGTGGCGTTCGGCAGCCGCCCCACGAGTGTGCCGGTGAGCAGTCGCGCCGCGTGCGGCGCCTTGATGATGTCCGCGTACCCGGTGGCTCCAGCGGCCATGGCCCGTCTCTCCCTGTTTCCCCGTTTCCCGGCGCGCCGGGTTTTACGTATAACGCCTTGGCTCATACGTACCATGTGCCCAGTACGCGGGTCCACCGCGATCCCCGCCCGCGTCGGAGAACGGCAGCCATGACAGAGCATTCGGCCAGGCCCACCAGCAGGGACGTGGCCAGGGCCGCGGGTGTGTCCCAGGCCACGGTCTCCCTGGTCCTCGGCGACAAGTGGCGGGGCAGGGTCTCGGAGCGGACCGCCGGGCTCGTCAGGGAGGCGGCGCGCGAACTGGGCTACCGGCCCAATCTCGCCGCCCGCAACCTCCGTATGGGCACCACCAGGACGGCGCTCCTGGTGGTGCCCGCGCTGACCAACGACTTCTTCGCCCGGGTCTACACGGGAGCGGCCGAGGTCGCCGCCGAGCACGGCTTCGGAGTGGTCCTGTACCCCTCACCCGACGGGATGGGCCCCGCCAGGGACCCGTTCGCCTCGGCGCGGGCCGCGCTCGACGGGGTGATCGCCTCCTCGATGGCGACCGCCGCGCTCGACGCGATCAGCGGCACGGACGGCGCCGATCTCCCGCTGGTGATGCTCGACAGCGATCCGCGGGCGCCGGGGGCCGCCGCCCGGGTGAATGTCGACATCGCCGACGGCATGCGCCGGGTGACGGAGCACCTGCTCGGCCTCGGCCACCGGCGGCTGGTCCATCTCGCGTCCGCCGTCGACTCCTGGACCTTCCGGGTACGGGCCGAGGCCATCGCCGCGGCGGTACGCGAGGAGCCGGACGCGGTCGTGAGGACGGTCTCCGCGCCCCTGGAGGTCGACGCGGGCCGGGAGGCCGCCGAGCGGGCCCTCGCGGCGCCGGGCCCCCGGCCCACGGCGCTGGTCTGCGACGGCGACGTCCTGGCGGCGGGGGCCTGCAAGGCGGTACGGCGGCTCGGGCTGCGCGTCCCCGAGGACATCTCCGTCACCGGCTTCGACGATCTGGCCCTGGCGCGGGCGGTGGAGCCGGAACTGACCACCGTGCGGCTGCCCGCGGAGCAGGTGGGACGGCGCGGGATGGCGGCGCTGCTGCGTGTCCTGGACGGGCGGCGGCCGGAGACCGGCGACCTGCCGGTCACGCTGGTGGTCCGGGGCTCCACGGCCCCGGCGCCGCCCGACCCCGCCGGAGGGTGAGAGCCGGGCCCGTGCCGGGGAGGCGGAGCGGCCCCGGCGCGCCTGTGCCCCGGAGCGCGCGGGCGGTCCGGGGCACGGGCGGAACGGCTACTTCTTGCCGGTGTCGTCGCCCTTGTCGGAGGCGTCCTTGTCGGAGGCGTCCTTGTCCGAGGTGTCGGAGGCGTCCGTCGCCGGGGTGTCGTCCGCCGGGAGCGCGGTCGCACCGCCGGGCTCCTCGGTGTCCGAGGGGGCGTCCGTCGGGGTGGAGGCCGCTCCGTCCGCCTCCAGCAGCCGCGAGAGCTGCCGGCCGACGATCCGCTTGAACTTGCGCTGCTGTGGCCGCGTACGGTCCAGAACGGCCACTTCCAGCCGCTCGGCGGGGATCTCCCGCTCACCGCCGTTGGTGTCGCGGGACAGCGCCTGCACGGCCAGCTTCAGCGCCTCGGCGAGCGACATGCCGTCGCGGTGCCGCTGGTCGAGGAAGGTGCTGATCTGCTCGGAACTGCCGCCGACCGCTACCGAGCCGTGCTCGTCGACGATCGAGCCGTCGTGCGGCAGCCGGTAGATCTGGTCCCCGTCCGCCGTGGCGCCCACCTCGGCGACGACCAGCTCGACCTCGTAGGGCTTCTCGGCGGAGCTGGAGAAGATCGTGCCGAGCGTCTGGGCGTAGACGTTGGCCAGACCACGGGCCGTCACGTCGTCACGGTCGTAGGTGTATCCGCGCAGATCGGCGTAGCGGACACCGCCGATGCGCAGATTCTCGTACTCGTTGTACTTGCCGGCGGCGGCGAAGCCGATCCGGTCGTAGATCTCGCTGAACTTGTGGAGCGCGCGGGACGGGTTCTCACCGACGAAGACAATGCCGTCGGCGTACTGGAGCACTACCAGGCTGCGGCCGCGGGCGATGCCCTTGCGGGCGTATTCCGCCCGGTCGGCCATGGCCTGCTGGGGTGAGACATAGAACGGCGTCGACACCGGCTATCCGTCCCTTTCTGTCAGTGGCATGTTTGTTCAGAAGAGGGGGCGTCAGAGCAGCGCGGCACGCGGGCCGTCGGGCTGTTCGAGCCGGCGCTCCAGGATCGACCGGGCGATCTCGGCGGACTCGTCGTCGCCGAGCTTCCTGAAGCCGTCTTCGGTGATGACGGTGACGATCGGATAGATCCGGCGGGCCACGTCGGGGCCGCCCGTCGCCGAGTCGTCGTCCGCCGCGTCGTACAGCGCCTGGACGACCAGGGTGCACGCCTGCTGCTCCGTCAGCTCCTCGTGGTAGAGCTTCTTCATCGCCCCGCGGGCGAAGAGGGACCCGGAGCCCGTGGACGCGTACCCGGGCTCCTCGGAGCGGCCGCCCGTCACGTCGTACGAGAAGATGCGGCCCTTCCCGCGGTCGACGTCCCACCCCGCGAAGAGCGGCACGACGGCCAGGCCCTGCATCGCCATGGCCAGATTGCTGCGGATCATCGTGGAGAGCCGGTTGGCCTTGCCCTCCAGCGAGAGCTGCGCCCCTTCCACCTTCTCGAAGTGCTCCAGTTCGAGCTGGAAGAGCTTGACCATCTCCACGGCGAGTCCGGCCGTGCCCGCGATGCCCACGGCCGAGTACTCGTCGGCCGGGAAGACCTTCTCGATGTCGCGCTGGGCGATCATGTTGCCCATCGTGGCCCGCCGGTCACCGGCGAGGACCACACCGCCGGGGAAGCTCACGGCGACGATCGTCGTGCCGTGCGGCGCCTCGACCGCGCCCTGCAAGGGCGGCAGGACCCGCTTGCCGGGCAGCATCTCCGGCGACTGGTGGGAGAGGAAGTCCATGAACGAGGACGAGCCGGGCGTCAGGAAGGCTGCCGGCAGACGCCCGGTGGTACGAGGGTTGGCTTCCACACGTTTCCTTCCGGATGGGCGGCGGCCCGCTCGGGCCGGGCCGATCTTCAGTCTGTGCACGGACCTTACCCGCGCCGTCGCCGGTCATCCGCCCCGGTGCGACCGGCTTTCGCCGGTGGCCCCGGGGACGGACGACGGAGCCTACTGACCGCCCTTTTGGACGAAGGACCGCACGAAGTCCTCGGCGTTCTCTTCGAGCACGTCGTCGATCTCGTCGAGGACGGAGTCCACGTCGTCCGACAGCTTCTCCTGGCGCTCCTTGAGGTCCTCGGATGCCTGCGCTTCCTGCGCCTGCTCCTCGGTCTCCTCCGTGGAACGCGTGGCCTTCTGCTGCCCGCCGCCGGTGTCCTTGGTCGCCATAACCCTCACCCCGCTCGGTTCGCCCCGCTGGATGTGACCTTCAAGATCCGACCCTACAAGGAGGGTCGGACATCGGCCCCGCACTTCCCTCAACGCACGGGGGCCACCCTGATCATTCCCACGCCGGGGCCGTTTCAGCCTCCGGACAGCACCTGGACCAGCTCCTCCGCCGTGCGGCAGCGGTCCAGCAGCTCCTTGACGTGGTTGCGCGTGCCCCGCAGCGGCTCCAGCGTGGGCACCCGCTGCAACGAGTCACGGCCGGGCAGGTCGAAGATGACCGAGTCCCAGGAGGCCGCGGCCACGTCGTCGGCGTACTGCTCCAGACAGCGGCCCCGGAAGTACGCCCTGGTGTCCTCAGGAGGCTTGGTCCTGGCCCGCTCGACGTCCTGGTCGTCCAGCAGACGCCGCATCTTGCCGCGGGCCGCCAGACGGTTGTACAGGCCCTTCTCGGGGCGTACGTCCGCGTACTGGAGGTCCACGAGGTGCAGCCGTGCCGCGTCCCAGTCCAGGCCGTCCCTGCGCCGGTAGCCCTCCAGGACCTCACGCTTGGTGATCCAGTCCAGCTCGCCGGAGAGGCTCATCGGATCGTTCTCCAGCCGGTTGAGCGTGTCCTCCCAACGGCCCAGCACGTCCTTGGTCTGCTCGTCGGCGTCGGCGCCGTACCGCTCCTCGACGTACTTTCTCGCCAGCTCGTAGTACTCCATCTGGAGCTGTACGGCGGTGAGTGTCCGCCCGCTGCGGAGCGTGACCAGCCGTCCGAGGGTGGGATCGTGCGAGACCTGGTGCAGCGTACGGACCGGCTGGTCCACGGCCAGGTCGACGTTGATGAAGCCGTCCTCGATCATGGAGAGGACCAGCGAGGTCGTGCCGAGCTTGAGATAGGTGGAGATCTCCGAGAGATTCGCGTCGCCGATGATCACATGGAGCCGGCGGTACTTCTCCGCGTCCGAGTGCGGTTCGTCCCGCGTGTTGATGATGGGGCGCTTGAGGGTCGTCTCCAGCCCCACCTCGACCTCGAAGTAGTCCGCGCGCTGGCTGATCTGGAAGCCGTGCTCATGGCCGTCCTGGCCGATCCCGACCCGGCCCGCGCCCGTGACGACCTGCCGGGAGACGAAGAACGGCGTCAGATGGCGCACGATGTCCGAGAACGGGGTCTCCCGCTTCATCAGGTAGTTCTCGTGCGTGCCGTAGGACGCGCCCTTGTTGTCGGTGTTGTTCTTGTACAGGTGGATGGGCTGGGCGCCGGGCAGCAGCGCCGCGCGCTCGGCGGCCTCCGCCATGATGCGTTCGCCCGCCTTGTCCCACAGGACCGCGTCCCGCGGGTTGGTGACCTCCGGAGAGCTGTACTCCGGATGGGCGTGGTCCACGTAGAGCCGCGCGCCGTTCGTGAGGATCACGTTGGCCAGGCCGATGTCCTCGTCGGTGAGCTGGCTGGAGTCCGCCGTCTCGCGGGCGAGGTCGAAGCCACGGGCGTCCCGGAGCGGATTCTCCTCCTCGAAGTCCCAGCGGGCGCGCCGCGCCCGGTGCATCGCCGCCGCGTAGGCGTTGACGATCTGGGACGAGGTGAGCATGGCATTGGCGTTCGGGTGGCCCGGGACGGAGATGCCGTACTCCGTCTCGATGCCCATTACTCGCCGTACGGTCATGCGGCCCTCCTAGCCCGGCGGCGCTCCCCTCCGGGAGCGGCGCTCAAGTACCGCTTTCTCTTCGACGCGTGTGCGGTGCCCGGTCCCGCACTGCGCGACGTGGCGGTACGAACGAGCCTAGAACGCCTCCGCGCCGTCGGGGAGATCATTTTCTTCATTGGCCTGGTGTGGTGGTTGGCCCGGTGTGCGGGTGTGGTGGGAGGTACGGGGAAAGCAACCGGCTGCGGATGCCCCTGGAACGCAAACCCCAGCCGTCCCCCCTCCACACGTAAAGAACCGTGTTTGGCCCCCGGTACAAAGAGCCGCACGGGTCCCCCCCCCACATTAACGGAACCACGC
>NZ_JBHZDA010000053.1:25369-33961 GCF_042755665.1 Streptomyces sp. NPDC059142 | reverse complement strand
CGGGGGGGGGGGGTGGGTGGGGCTCTCGGGCAACCCCCCGGGCGCGCGTCGCCCCCGCACCCCCCCCCCCCCCCGGTCCGCGCTCTACAGGTACTGACCGGTGTTGGCCACCGTGTCGATCGAGCGTCCGGTGTCCGCGCCCTGCTTTCCGGTCACCAGGGTGCGGATGAAGACGATCCGCTCGCCCTTCTTGCCGGAGATACGGGCCCAGTCGTCCGGGTTGGTGGTGTTCGGCAGGTCCTCGTTCTCCTTGAACTCGTCCACGCACGCCTGGAGGAGATGGGAGACCCGAAGGCCCTTCTGGTCGTGGTCGAGGAAGGCCTTGATCGCCATCTTCTTGGCCCGGTCCACGATGTTCTGGATCATCGCGCCGGAGTTGAAGTCCTTGAAGTAGAGGACTTCCTTGTCACCGTTGGCGTACGTGACCTCCAGGAAGCGGTTCTCCTCGGACTCCGCGTACATCTGCTCCACGACGGACTGGATCATCCCGTGGGCCGCGGCCTCCTTCGAGCCGTTGTGCTCGGAGATGTCGTCCACGTGCAGCGGCAGCGTGTGCGTCAGGTACTTCGCGAAGATGTCCTTCGCCGCCTCCGCGTCCGGACGCTCGATCTTGATCTTCACATCGAGCCGGCCGGGCCGCAGGATCGCGGGGTCGATCATGTCCTCGCGGTTGGAGGCGCCGATGACGATGACGTTCTCCAGGCCCTCCACACCGTCGATCTCGGCGAGGAGCTGCGGGACGATGGTGTTCTCCACGTCCGAGCTGACACCGGACCCACGGGTACGGAAGAGGGATTCCATCTCGTCGAAGAAGACGATGACGGGGGTGCCCTCGCTCGCCTTCTCCCGGGCACGCTGGAAGACCAGGCGGATGTGGCGCTCGGTCTCACCGACGTACTTGTTGAGCAGCTCGGGACCCTTGATGTTGAGGAAGTAGCTCTTCCCCGCCGGACGCCCGGTGACCTCGGCGACCTTCTTCGCGAGGGAGTTCGCCACCGCCTTGGCGATGAGCGTCTTGCCGCAGCCGGGCGGACCGTAGAGCAGGATGCCCTTCGGCGGCCTCAGTTCGTGTTCCCTGAAGAGGTCCGGGTGGAGGTACGGAAGCTCGACCGCGTCCCTGATCATCTCGATCTGGCCGCCCAGACCGCCGATCTTGTCGTAGTCGACGTCCGGTACCTCTTCGAGGACCAGCTCCTCGACCTCGCTCTTGGGAACCACTTCATAGACGTAGCCGGAGCGCGGTTCGAGCAGCAGGGCGTCGCCGGGGCGGATGGTGATGTCCAGCAGCGGCTCCGCGAGCCGCACCA
Source organism: Streptomyces sp. NPDC059142 (assembly GCF_042755665.1). Classification (NCBI taxonomy): domain Bacteria; kingdom Bacillati; phylum Actinomycetota; class Actinomycetes; order Kitasatosporales; family Streptomycetaceae; genus Streptomyces; species Streptomyces sp. NPDC059142. The sequence continues at coordinate 32,654 of NZ_JBHZDA010000053.1, read as the reverse complement.
CCCGTTCCTCGTCGGTGTGCCCGATGACCAGGGCGCGCTCGCCGTCCTCAAGGATCTCCTTGAGGGTGACGATGTCCCCGGCACGCTCGAATTCCATGGCCTCGACCACATTGAGCGCCTCATTGAGCATGACTTCCTGGCCACGCCGGAGCTCGTCGAGCTCGACGCCCGGACTGACATTCACCCGGAGTTTTCGGCCCCCGGTGAAAATATCGGCCGTGCCGTCCTCATTGCTCTGCAGGAAGACCCCGAAACCGGCCGGCGGCTGTGCGAGCCGGTCGACTTCTTCCTTGAGGGCCACGATCTGGTCGCGGGCCTCACGCAGCGTATTGGCGAGCCGCTCGTTCTGCGCGGACACACCCGCCAGGTTCGTCTGCAACTCGACGATCCGCTCTTCGAGAATTCTCGTATGCCGCGGAGAGTCGGCGAGCTTACGTCGCAGGACGGCGATTTCCTGCTCGAGATAGGCAACCTGGCCGGCTGGGTCTTCGGACCCCCGCCCGGGCCGGATGCCGCGGTTGATGTCGTCGTCGTGGGCTGCCACGGTCCTCACCTCCTCCAAGGGGAGCTGGACGCTTCCTGACCCTACCTGGGTGGGTGATGATTGAAACCCCTAGATCACAAAGACTGTCGGGGTGTGACCGATCTTCACCCTTGCGCTCTCCCTCACGCCAGGGGAATACCCACCCTGGAACATCGGAAAGCGGCCGGTTGTATCGTCGAAGCGGTCAACACCCGTCAGGGCTGGCGCGACTTACCCCGTCACGCGCCGTCCGACGCAGAAAAAACGGCAGGAGAGATGACCGTGCAGCAGGAGGCTCCCACCGAAGGCGTCACCGAGACCGGTGAGCCGCTGGAGGTCTGGATCGACCAGGACCTCTGCACCGGCGACGGGATCTGTGCCCAGTACGCGCCGGACGTCTTCGAGCTGGACATCGACGGCCTGGCCTATGTGAAGAGCGCCGACGACGAACTGCTCCAGTCGCCGGGGGCCACCACGCGCGTGCCGCTGCCGCTCCTCACCGATGTGGTGGATTCGGCCAAAGAGTGCCCGGGCGACTGCATCCACGTACGCCGGGTGGCGGACCAGGTAGAGGTGTACGGGCCGGACGCCGCCTGACCTCCGTACCGCGGAAGGCACCCGGAGCGAGCGGTCAGCTACTGCGCGCTTCGGGTATCTCCGTGCGCAGGAACGCGCCATTTTTCCACTGCCAGGAGACCTGTTCCTCCTGGTCGGGGCAGCAGCGTGGCACGGAGGCCGCCGAGTAGCCGAACAGAGTGGCCAGGATCACACCGTCATGGACGGTGAGATCCGGCCCGACGGTCCATTTGTCCCCCGGGTCCACCAGCGTGGCCACGAGCCGGGGCTCGTCCCCCTCCGCCCGCGTCAGCACGTACAACCCGCTCGGCGGAGTGCCCACGCCCGAGTCGCAGCGGACCACCGCCACGGTCTCCGGGCTGCCGTCCCCGTCGAGATCCCCGGACGCCTTCTGGGCGACGACCGTGCCCACCCTTCCGCCGCACTCCAGGGGAAAGTCGACACCGGCGGGGTCGGGGGCGGGCAGCGCGGCCCGCGCGGCGGGCTCAGCGGCGTTTCTCAGCCCCTTCCGGTCCGTCTGGGAGGCGGTGGCGGGACCGGGCTGGAGCAGACCCGCCAGCGCCACGACGGCCGCCATCGCGGTGGCCGTGGCGAGCCAGTGGATCGGGCGGGGCCGGGTGTGCGCGAGGTCCGGCGCGTCGGAGATCTGCACGCGGAGTGTCTCCTGTGAAGGCGGTGCCGGTGAGTAACCAACGGTGTGTGAGGGAGTCAGCATCGTGCCACACGTCACAGGGCGGCGGAACAGCGGGGTACGTAAGCCCAACGTAAAGATGCCGCCGCCCAGTTCCCCCGTACGGAGCGGGAACCGGGCGGCGGCAGCGTCGTGTTGAAGGCCCCCGGGGAGCGTCTAGCGGGCGGCTCCGCCGCTCGCGCTGCCCGGACCGGTGTAGTCGTCGCCGTACGCGCCCTTCGCGGGGCGGCGGCGCCGCAGCGGCGGCTCGACACCGTCCGCGAGGCGGCGCGCGGTCACCAGGAAACCGGTGTGCCCGATCATCCGGTGGTCGGGCCGGACCGCCAGCCCCTCCACGTGCCAGTTACGGATCATCGACTCCCAGGCGGCCGGCTCGTTGAACGTGCCGAACTCCCTGATCGTCTCCACCGTACGCGCGAGTTGCGTCGTCGTCGCGACATAGGCGCACAGGATGCCGCCGGGAACCAGCGCCTTGGAGACCGCCTCCACACACTCCCACGGGGCGAGCATGTCCAGAATCACGCGGTCGACATCCGTGTCCGACAGGTTGTCCTGAAGGTCACCGACCGTCAGCGTCCAGGCGGGATGCGGCTCGCCGAAGTAGCGCTCCACGTTCTGCCGCGCGATATCGGCGAAGTCCTCACGCCGCTCGTACGAGTGGAGCATGCCCTGGTCGCCGATGACCCGCAGCAGGAAACTGCTGAGCGAGCCGGAGCCCACCCCCGCCTCGACGACCCGGGCACCGGGGAAGATGTCGGCGAAGGCCAGGATCTGGCCGGCGTCCTTCGGATAGACCACGGCGGCACCGCGGGGCATGGACAGGACATAGTCGGGGAGCAGGGGACGCAGCGCGAGATAGGCGACGTTTCCCGTGGTACGGACAACACTGCCCTCGGGAGCACCGATCAGCTCGTCATGCGGGAAGGACCCTTTGTGGGTGTGGAAGTTCTTCCCGGCTTCGAGCGTGAAGGTGTAGTGGCGTCCCTTGGGGTCGGTGAGCTGAACCTGGTCCCCGACCTTGAAGGGGCCGCGACGTCGGGCGGCACCGGTCGGTTCGGACATGTTCGAAGCTTAGCTGTATTTTTTTGGGGCTCGGTTCGCCTCCGGGGCGCTGCAAGTCGGCGCCGACGGTCGACCGTGCTCGGTTCGCTCGCCGCAGGGTCGGGGGCGCCCAGGGGCAGATGATGCGGTGCCGGAGTCCTCGGCCCGGCGCCTCGCCGGGCCGGCGAGTGAGCCGAAGGGGCGCGCCGCTGTCGAAAGGGAGAGCGCGCGCAGGCCCCGAGGAACGAGGGGCCGAGCACGGTCGACCGTCGACAGGGGCATAAAGCGCCCCGGAGGCGAACCGAGCCCCAAAAAGACGCGAACCGAGCCCTCAAAAAGAAGGCGCCCGGGATTCGTAGGGGGTGGAGAGGACCACCGTGGTGCGGGTGGAGACGCCGGCCAGGGAGCGGATGCGGGTCAGGAGGTGTTCGAGTTCCAGGGGGGTGGGGACGCGGACCTTGAGGATGTAGTTCTCGTCGCCCGCGACGCTGTGGCACGCCTCGATCTCGGCGATGCCGGAGAGGCGTTCCGCGATGTCGTCGGGGGCGCTGGGGTCGAAGGGTTTGACCGAGATGAACGCGGTGAGGGGCAGGCCGACCGCTTCCGGGTCGACGACGGCCGCGTAGCCGCGGATCACTCCGCGCTGCTCCAGGCGGCGTACGCGCTGATGTACCGCCGAGGTGGACAGGCCGGTGGCCTTGCCCAGGTCGGTGTAGCTCATGCGGCCGTCCTTGACGAGCAATTCCACGATCTGACGATCCAGCTCCTCCATGCGGATCAACCTATTGCCCCGGGGGCGTTCCGGCACAGCCGGAGGGGCGTCCGGGCCGGTCGGAGGGGCCGGTTCCGCGCGCATCTGCGGGTGGCATGTGACGAAGACCACACACCCGTGGCCGGGTCTGCCGAGACCTTACGGTTACCTGGCTCGCGCGACGGGAAGTGCTTGCTGTGGTCGAGACCACAGCAGCCTGGTCGGCCCACCCGAGGGGGAATGTCTCCATGCAGAGCCTGAAGCGCGCCGGACGTACCGAGCCGGTCCCCGTCGACCTCGACGAGAGTGACGAGATCGACTCCTACGACACCTTCGAGATGTACCGGGTCGTCTGCCCGGACTGCGTGCAGCCGATCGCGCTGCTCGCCGACGAGGACACCCTGCCGGAGCACGCGCTGTGCCCCACCCCGTGGAACCCGTTCGTGCTGTCGGTGTGCGCCGGTACGGGCCGCGCCGCTTCCGAGGCGCGGCCCGCGGACTCCTCGTACGAGGCGCAGGAGCAGGTCACCGGGCTGCTGCTGACGCTCCCCCAGGGGCTCGACTGGCGTACGCAGCCCTTCTCGCACGTCGGCGGCCCGGGCTCGCGCCCGTTCAAGGTGCCGGCCGTGCAGCGCGACGCCGCCTGAGGTTCCGTCAGCGGGTCTCCGGACCCGCGAGATGGCGGGCGATGACCATCCGCTGGATCTGGTTGGTGCCCTCGACGATCTGCAACACCTTCGCCTCGCGCAGATAGCGCTCCGCCGGGAAGTCGGCCGTGTAGCCGTAGCCACCGAGCACCTGTACGGCGTCGACGGTGACCTGCATGGCCATGTCGGTGCAGAACAGCTTGGCCATGGCGGCCTGCGAGGAGAAGGGCCGGTCCGCGTCGCGCAGCCGTGCCGCGGCGAGGTAGAGGGCGCGTCCGGCCTCGATACGGGTCGCCATGTCGGCGAGCAGGAAGCGCAGCCCCTGGAAGTCCGCGACGGGTCTGCCGAACTGCCGCCGTCCGGTGGCGTACGCGACGGCCTCGTCCAGGGCGGCCTGGGCGACGCCGACGGCGCAGGCGGCGATGCCGAGGCGTCCGGAGTCGAGCGCGGAGAGCGCGATCGAGAAACCCTGGCCCTCCTCGCCGATCCGGCGGTCGTCGGCCACCCGTACGCCGTCGAAGTGGAGTTGGGCGGTGGGCGAGCCCTTCATGCCCATCTTCTTCTCGGGCGCGGCGGCATTCAGTCCGGGCGCGTCGCCGGGCACGAGGAACGCGGTGATGCCGCGGGCGCCGTCGCCGCCGGTCCGGGCGAGCACGGTGTAGAAGTCCGCGATCCCGCCGTGGGTGATCCATGCCTTGGTGCCGGTGAGGACCCAGTGGTCGCCGTCGCGTACGGCCCTGGTGGTGAGCGAGGCGGCGTCGGAGCCGGAGGCCGGTTCGGAGAGGCAGTACGCGCCGAGCAGACCGCCGCCCAGCATCGCGGGGAGGAGTTCGGTCTGCTGGTCCTTGTTGCCGTAGCCGGCGAGGGCGTGGCAGGCGAGGGTGTGGACGCTGGCGCCGAGGCCCACGGTGAGCCGGGCGGCGGCGAGTTCCTCAAGCACCTGGAGGTAGACCTCGTACGGCTGTCCCCCGCCGCCGAGGGCGGTGTCGTACGGGAGGCCGAGCAGGCCGGAGGTGGAGAGCAGTCGGAAGAGTTCGCGCGGGAAGTGCCCGGCGTCCTCCTCCTCGGCGGCCTTCGGGACGATCTCCCGCCGGCTGATGTCGCGTACGAGGGCGACGAGGTCCTGGGCCTCCTCGGTGGGCAGCAGACGGTCCACCGGTCGTGGGGCGCGGTCGGACATGGCGGCGCTCTCCTCCCTGTCGGGCGCTGAGGCGGTCGCGCGCGGGTGTGGGCGGGCGCCGCCGGCGTGGGGTCCGGGGAGGTCCCCGGACGGGTCGTCCTTGCCTCGCCGATGCTGCCCTCCCGGATCGCGGCAGGGACTGATCGGTTGCTGTGGCGCGTTGAGTATGCCCGATCGGAGGGCGTGCGTCACGGGCTCATGATCACGCGACAGGTGTGGTCACGGGCGGTACGGGACCGGATGCGAACCGGCGCCGCGACGGCGGTTAATTGGTCCGCACCATTGACCCCAGTGGTCTAGTCCTTCTAACGTCCCCTTCTGAAGCCGCTTCACCAGTCCCTTCCAACACGCCTGGCATTCCGGCCCAGTCGGCGACGTGGCAGGCCCTTCCCCCCACCCGTGCTTCCTGCTTCCTCTCCCCCACGAGGAGACTCCATGTTCAGGCTCCACCGTTCCCGTGCCCGTTTCCGGGCGCTGACCGCCGCCGCGTGTACCGCCGTTCTCGGCGTGACCCTGCTCTCCGGGGCGGGCACCGCCACGGCCGGCGAGACCACCGCGGCCCCGGCCGCACCCGCTGCCGCGCCCACCGCGGCGGCCGGGGACAAGGTCATCGGATACTTCACCAACTGGGGTGTCTACGACCGCAATTACCACGTGAAGAACATCGAGACGTCCGGCTCGGCCGACAAGCTCACGCACATCAACTACGCCTTCGGCAATGTGACCGGTGGCAAGTGCGCCATCGGCGACTCGTACGCGGACTACGAGAAGGCGTACACCGCCGACCAGAGCGTGGACGGCGCCGCCGACACCTGGGACCAGCCGCTGCGCGGCAACTTCAACCAGCTCCGCAAGCTCAAGGAGATGCACCCCGGTCTCAAGGTGATCTGGTCCTTCGGCGGCTGGTCCTGGTCCGGCGGCTTCGCCGAGGCGGCGAAGAACCCGGCGGCGTTCGCGCAGTCCTGCCGCGATCTGGTCGAGGACCCGCGCTGGGCCGATGTGTTCGACGGGATCGACATCGACTGGGAGTACCCCAACGCCTGCGGGCTGACCTGTGACACCAGCGGCCGGGACGCCTTCAAGGACATGGCGGCGGAGCTGCGCGGCGCGTTCGGCTCGGACCTGGTGACGGCGGCGATCACCGCCGACGGCACGGACGGCGGGAAGATCGACGCCGCCGACTACGCGGGCGCCGCGCAGTACCTCGACTGGTACAACCCGATGACGTACGACTTCTTCGGCGCCTTCGCCGCGCAGGGCCCCACCGCCCCGCACTCGCCGCTGACCTCGTACGCGGGCATCCCGACGCAGGGCTTCGACTCGGACACCGCGATCGCCAAGCTCAAGAGCCTCGGCGTCCCGTCCGAGAAGCTGCTGCTGGGCATCGGCTTCTACGGGCGCGGCTGGTCCGGCGTCACCCAGGCGGAGCCGGGCGGCACGGCCACGGGCGCGGCGCCCGGGAAGTACGAGGCGGGCATCGAGGACTACAAGGTCCTCAAGGACCGCTGCCCGGCCAACGGAACGGTCGGCGGCACCGCGTACGCCTTCTGCGGCGACCAGTGGTGGAGCTACGACACCCCGGCCACGATCGCCGGGAAGATGGCGTACAAGAACCAGCAGGGTCTGGGCGGCACCTTCTTCTGGGAGCTGAGCGGGGACACCGCGAACGGTGAGCTGATCAAGGCCATCGACTAGGACGTCGACCAGGCCGTCGCATGACGGAGGACCCCGGGAACGCGCCGGGGGCGGGGCGCCCGATCGGCCCCCCCCCCCCGCGGCCGGGTGGCCCCGGGCCCCCCGCCCCCGACCCCCCGGCCCCGACCCCCCGCCCCCCACGCCAGGGTCGTATAAACAAAATACGCGGGCCCCGGGAGTT
>NZ_JBHZDA010000053.1:0-25359 GCF_042755665.1 Streptomyces sp. NPDC059142 | reverse complement strand
AGACTCGCCCCACTCGCGCGTCCACCCCCGGCGCGCCCCCGCCCCCCCCCCCGGGCCCCGCGGGGGGGCGCGGGCCTCCCCGCGGCCCCCCCCCCCGGCGTCCGTGTCTCCCGGTCCGCCCGTCCCCGTACGCCCGTCCCCGTACGCCCGTCCCCGAACGCCGTACGACCGCTACGACCGCTACGACCGCTACGACACGTCCTGCCCGGGGTCCCGCCCGGTGAACGGGGTCCAGTCGGGGTCCTGGGGCGGCGCCGGGCACTCCGGGGCGAACTCCTCGATCGTGTTGAGCGTGTGGCGCAGCATCCTGACGAGCAGATCGCGCGGGATCTCCCGCCGCAGCTCGTCCCGGTGCTCCAGCCATTCGAGCGTCAGCCACTCGACGCTGCTGAGCCAGCCGAGCAGGGCGAGCCGCGCGATCGGCGGGATGTCCTGGTGGCCGTAGGCGCCCTGGGCGACCGTGGCGACCAGACCGGTCCTGACCGCGTCGCGGATCGCCTGGACCTGGGTGTCGAAGCCGACGCCGCCGGTGATGATGGTGCGGTACGCCGCCTCGTTGTACTGGGCGAAGCGCAGATATGCCTCGACGGTGCGCTGCACCCGCTGGGTGCGCGGCAGTTCGGCGCCGTCGGCGGCGAGGGAGACGAGTTCGGCGACCGAGTCCTCGACGATGGCGAGGTAGTAGCCGCGCTTGTTCTTGAAGTAGTAGTAGATCAGTCCTTTGGCGACGCCCGCGTGCTGTGCGATGTCGTCCATCGACAGCGCGTCGTACGAGGTGTCGGCAAACAACTTCCGGCCGGTTGCGATGAGTTCGGAGCGCCGTACCTGTGATCGCAGGGACGTCCCACGCTGTTGACTACGATTCAAATTCGCGTCCTGGTCTCCGGCTGCCACGGTGTTCCCGCAGGAATTCCCGCAGTATTGCAGAGATGGCGCGCGCACTCGCGGTGTGGCCGGAGAAGCCCCGTGGGGCGGGCGGGGACGGCCGGGGCTCCGCTCGGTACCCACGGGACGGTTTTGCCGATACCGCAACAAATCTTGCGAGGGGTACGGACCGCCCGAATGATCGTGGGACCAGCGCACCACCGAGCGAGGAGCAGCGATGCCGACGGCACACCCGGATGTGAAGCACCGACTGGTGGAGGTCCCCGGCGGCCGGATCCATGTGGCGGAACAGGGCAGCGGACCGCTGGTGCTGCTCGTCCACGGGTTCCCGGAGTCCTGGTACTCCTGGCGCCACCAGCTTCCCGCGCTGGCCGCCGCCGGGTACCGCGCGGTCGCCGTCGACCTGCGCGGCTACGGGCGCTCCTCGAAGCCGGCCGACGTGGCCGCGTACCGGATGCTCGCCCACGTCTCCGACAACGCCGGTGTGGTGCGTGCGCTCGGCGAGGAGAGCGCGGTGGTGGTGGGCCATGACTGGGGCTCCCCCATCGCCGCCAACTCCGCGCTGCTCAGGCCGGACGTCTTCACCGCCGTGGGGCTGATGAGCGTCCCGTACGCGCCGAGGAGCGGGTTCCGGCCGAGCGACGCCTTCGGGATGATCGGCGGGGACGAGGAGTTCTACGTCGGCTACTTCCAGCGGCCGGGCCGCGCGGAGGCGGAGATCGAGCCGGATGTACGGGGCTGGCTGGCCGGGTTCTACGCGGGACTGTCGGCGGACACGATGGACCCGGAGGGCAAGGACCGGCTCTTCTTCGTGCCCCCGGGCGGGAAGCTCTCCGGCCGTTTTCCGGGCGGGCCGCTGCCCTCCTGGCTGACGGAGGCCGATCTCGACTTCTACGCGGGCGAGTTCGAGCGCACGGGGCTGACCGGGGCGCTGAACCGCTACCGCAATGTCGACCGGGACTGGGAGGACCTCGCCGCGTGGGACGGGGCGCCGGTCCGCCAGCCGTCGCTCTTCATCGGCGGGACGCTCGACTCCTCCACCACCTGGATGGCGGAGGCCCTCGCGAACTATCCCGTCACGCTGCCGGGGCTGGTCTCCTCGCACCTCCTCGAAGGCTGCGGCCACTGGGTGCAGCAGGAGCGGGCGGACGAGGTCAACCGGCTCCTCGTGGAGTGGCTGCACTCGCTGCCCGCGTCCTGACCGCGTCCGGGGCGCGCCGTCAGAGCAGACCGACCGTCCGCAGCGCCCGGCACTGGGCGGCGGACGGCTTCGCGGGCCAGTAGACGTAGCAGACCCCGCCCGTGCCGGAGGCGACCTTGCCGGACGCGTTGTACCGCTTGGTGCGCAGCCAGATGGTCTCCCACTCGGCGCGGCGGTAGACCCGGCGTACGGCCGTGTTGCTGGGCGAGGCGGGGTCGTTGGCGATCACGTCGCCCTCGGGGGTGAAGCCGATGACCGTCATGAGGTGGCCGGAGGTGCCGTACCCCGCCCCCGTCAGCTCCTCCTTGAGGAAGGACTGCGAGGTGATGACGGGGATGCCCGCGCCCACCAGCGTCTCCACGTCGGTGAGCGAGCCGAGCCGGGTGACGGCGGAGCCGAGGTCCCGGTACGTGGCGGCGTAGGCCGCGTTGAACGGCCAGTTGCCGCAGCCCTCGTACTGGTGGTCGTAGGTGAACCGGGCCGCGTGGCAGACCTGCGGGTCGTCGAAGTCCGGGTTCACCCAGGCCAGTTCCTCGGGGGTGGGGACACGCCCCCAGTACTCGATGATCATCTGCGAGGAGGTGGGGCTGCACCACGCCTCGCCCCCGTTGTCGTACTCGGGGTACTGCCCGATGTGCGTGTTCTGCGAGTAGCGCGGCACGGTCAGCTCCCGCGCGAGCCCCGGCGTGGAGGCGGGGACGGTGAACCGGTCCGGGACGTCGGAGGCCATCGCGCCGATCCGGTGGACCACCGGGGTGAGACCGCTGCCGGGGGTGCGGTGGAGGGTGAGGCGCAGCCGGTACGAGACGAGGCGCGTCCCGGTCGACGCGTCGTCCACGGCGAAGGTGTCCGTCCAGATGGTGCTGCGGCCGTCGCTCTGGCCGTCCAGCGAGGTGCGCCGGATGTCGCCGTCCCCGTCGCCCGAGGCCCAGCGGCCCATCACGTACCACGGGGTGTCGGTGCCGTCGGCGTACTGTCCGCGCAGTTCGATCTGGAGCCAGGTGCCCGCCGGGGTCCGCGCGTTCCAGGAGGCGATCACCTCGGTGGCGGGGACCGTCGAGCGGTGCGTGGGCGAGGTCCAGGTGGCGTACTCCCATGCGGAGGTCGTGCCGGTGTGCGGGTCGGTGTAGGTGGTGGTGCCCGCCGGGGCGTCGATGACCAGCGAGGGCCGGGCGCCGGAGACGGCGCGTACGCCGTGGGCGGTGCCGGCCCGCCAGTCGGCGTACGAGGTCCAGAACGCGTTGTCCACGGGCGACCGGGCCGGGGCGCCGGGGGCTGCCGCCGCCGCGCCGGCCGGGAGGGCGGCGCCCGCCCCGGTGGCGGCGGTGACCGCGAGCGCGGCGGCGAGAACGGTTCTGCGCGAGGGGGGACGGGTCATGGGAACCTCCGGTCGACGGACGGAAGAGGCGGAGAGGCGGAGAGGCGCCGAGGCGGCGGGGGTGCGGGGCGGGGAGACGCCGAGGCGGCGGGGCGGGGCAGGGAGAGCGAGGAGCGGCGAAGGGGCGGGGGACGGCGGGCGCATGACGGGTCGACAGTGGTCCACTATCCCGGCTCCCGGCGGCCTTCTGCCAGCGATTCGCCCCGCGTCGGCCGAGCAATATTGGTCTCCACCGGTGGCATGACCTGCGGCGGCCCGGCGCCCGCGCGGGACGCGCGGCTCGTAGGCTGGGCCGTATGGACGACCTCACCGCCGTGGCCGCGCGGCTGCGCGCCCTGCCGCCCTCCTGCGGCCCGGTCCGGCTGATCGCGGTGGACGGCCACGCCGGCTCGGGCAAGACCACCTTCGCGGCGCGGCTCGCGGCGGCGCTCGGCGGCGCGCCCGTACTGCGCCTGGACGACGTGGCGAGCCACGAAGAGCTGTTCGACTGGGTGCCCCGGCTGACGACCCAGGTCATCGAGGCGTTCGCCCGCGGTTCGGACGCGTCGTACACGCCGTACGACTGGACGCTGCGCCGCTTCACCGCGCCGCGCGCGCTGCCCGCCGCCCCCGTGGTCCTCCTGGAGGGGGTCGGGTCCGGGCGGCGGGCGCTGCGGCCGTATCTCGCCGGGCTGTTCTGGATGGAGCGGGGCGCCGAGGAGTCCTGGGAGCGGGGGCGCCGCCGGGACGGGCCGGCCCAGTCCGCGTTCTGGGACGGCTGGACAGTGGCGGAGACACGCCATTTCGCGACAGACCCGTCTCGTCCCTTTTCCGATGCTCTGGTACGAGAGGGGCAGGAGGGATACGCGATAAGCCCGATGCCTCACGCGACCGCGATGCAGGACCAGACCATCACGGAACGTGACCGGTCGGAGCCACCATACTGAGCAGTCGGAAATCGACGCGCGCAGAGTGCCCAACTCGGCTTGACCAGTGGGCAGGGCAGGTCTTACGTTCTTAATGTGCGGCTTTTCGGAGCCGCCGCAGACGCGAAGCCCCCGGTTGTTCCCCCGTGATCGGGGGCTTCGTTCTGCCCTCTTCACCCTTTTCCGTGCCTCGCACCGCCCCGCCCGCTCACCCTGGGTCACCGGGTGAAGTGGTGGGCGGCGCCCTTAGTCGCACACACTCTGCGCAGGTACGATGCCTCTGAGTGCGGTCAATTCCCGTCCGCGTCATGGTGGTTCAGTACGCTGCCGACGGGCGCCCGCCCGGCGGGACATCACGGGGGCACGGTTTGTGGGGGACCTGATGGATATCGGCACGCAGGGCACGGGAGCCCCGGCCGACCTCGCCTGGGTGCGCGGGGTGGACGCCTACACGATGGGGGCGTACCCCCAGGCGGAGGAGGAGTTCAGGACTGCCGTCCGGCTCGATCCCGGGATGGCCGACGGCTGGCTCGGTCTGCACGCGCTGCGCGTCGAGACCACCACCGCCCTGATCCACATGTACCGCCATCGCGAGCGCTTCGGCGAGCAGCGCACCCGCCACCGTCGCACCCTCAACTCCTGGTACTGGCTGGGCTGGTGGGTCCAGCCCGTACTGGAGAGCGGACGGGACCTGCGGCTGGCGCACGCCTCGCACTGGCTGGACGGCCGTCATGTGCCCGAGCTGGACCGGGCGTTGGCGGAGCTGCCGCCGGTGGACACCGATCCGCAGGTGCGCTTCCTGCACGCGTGTCGCGCCTATCTGGTCAAGGACTGGGACCAGTTGTGCCGCCACACCGAACAGCTCGTCCACGATCCGCTGCTGGGCATCGAGGCGGGGCTCTTCGGCGGGATGGCCCGGGTCAGGCTGGAGATGTTCGGCCAGGCGGAGCCGCTGCTGGCCACCGCGCTGATGCGCTGCCGCAGCGAGCAGCCGCAGCGTAAGGAGCTGCGGTACTGGCTGGCCCGCGCCCACGAGGGCACCGGGCGCAGCGCCGCCGCCCTGCCCCTCTACCGGGCCGTGCACCGGCTGGACCCGGCGTTCATGGACACCGCCGCGCGGCTCGCCGCGATCACCGACTCGGACGGCTACGACGGCTACGACTCCCCCGACGACCCGGTGGGGCTGGCGTCCGTGGCGCTGGCCGGGCTCGGCCAGGACGCGGCGGATCTGACGGAGGCCCAGCCGCAGTCCCAGGCACAGGGCGATCCGGAGGGGCCGCTCGGCTCCGACATCCTGGTCGGCAGGGAGCCGCAGCCGCCGCTGGGCGGCGGTCCGCCCGCCGTGCCCGAGCCCCCGCGGGAGAAGCTGCCGCCGCCCGGGCAGCCGCCCGCGCCGCGCTTCCCCGAGGGGCCGACGGATCCCGCGCTGCTCGCCGAGGCGCTGGCCGAGCTGGAGCGGATGGTCGGGCTCGAACCGGTGAAGCGTCAGGTCAAGGCGGTCTCCGCGCAGCTCCGTATGGCGCGGCTGCGGGCCGGTCAGGGGCTTCCCGTCCAGCCGCCGAAACGTCACTTTGTCTTCTCCGGCCCCTCGGGCACCGGCAAGACCACGGTGGCACGCATCCTCGGCCGGATCTTCTACGCGCTCGGACTGCTCGGCGGGGACCATCTGGTCGAGGCGCAACGGGCCGATCTGGTCGGGGAGTTCCTGGGCCAGACCGCCGTCAAGGCGAACGAGCTGATCGACTCGGCGATCGGCGGGGTGCTCTTCGTGGACGAGGCGTACAGCCTCTCCAACTCCGGCTACAGCAAGGGCGACGCGTACGGCGACGAGGCCCTTCAGGTGCTGCTGAAGCGTGCCGAGGACAACCGGGACCATCTCGTGGTGATCCTGGCGGGCTATCCGGAGGGCATGGACCGGCTGCTCGCCACCAACCCCGGGCTCTCCTCGCGGTTCACCAGCCGGGTCGACTTCCCGAGCTACCGGCCGCTCGAACTGACCGCGATCGGCGGAGTGCTGGCCGCCGAGAACGGGGACGTGTGGGACGAGGAGTCCGTCGACGAGCTGCGTTCGATCAGCGGGCACGTGGTCGACCAGGGATGGATCGACGAGCTGGGCAACGGCCGGTTCGTCCGGACGCTCTACGAGAAGAGCTGCGCCTACCGCGATCTGCGGCTCTCCGGCTACAGCGGTACGCCTACGCGCGATGATCTGGCGACGCTGCGGCTGCCCGATCTGATGCAGGCGTACGGCGAGGTGCTCTCGGGGCGCGGCCCGGCCGGCCGGAGCCCCCAGGACCCGGCGGGGACATGACCCCGCCGGGCCCCGGGAGCGGCCCGGAGCCGGTGGTTCAGCGGGCCAGGGCCTGAGCGGCCTGGTCCGTGCGCTGTTCGCCGACGAGGGTGGCCCGGGTGGCGGGCACCTCCCGGTGGGAGGGGTCCCGTACCTCCCCGACCAGCATTTCGAGGACGTCCTCCAGCGCCACCAGGCCGAGCACCCGCCCGGACGCGTCCGCGACCTGGGCGAGATGGGTGGCCGCGCGGCGCATCACGGTGAGGGCGTCGTCCAGCGGGAGTTCCGCGCGGAGGGTCGCCATCGGCCGCCAGACGTGCTGGGGCACCGCCCGGTCGGCCGTCTCCAGATCGAGGACGTCCTTGACGTGGAGATACCCCATGAAGGCGCCGCCGCCCTCCGCGCACACCGGGAAGCGGGAGTAGCCGGTGCGTACCGTCAGCTCCTCGATCTCGCGCGGGGTGACGGCCGGGTTCACGGTGACCAGTGAGGCGCGGGTGAGGAGTACGTCGGTGACCGGGCGGCTGCCCAGCTCCAGCGCGTCCTCCAGACGCTCCTGCGCCTCGGGCTCCAGCAGCCCCGCCTGCCCCGAGTCCTCGACGAGCCGGTTGAGCTGCTCGCTGGTGAAGACGGCCTCCACCTCGTCCTTGGGCTCGACGCGGAAGGCCCGCAGGACGAGCCGGGCGCAGGCACCCAGCGCGGCGGTGACCGGCCGGCAGAGCCGGGCGAAGCCGACCAGGCCAGGGCTGAGCCAGAGCGCCGTCTTCTCCGGGGCGGCCATGGCGAGGTTCTTGGGGACCATCTCGCCGATGACCAGGTGCAGGAAGACGACCAGCGCCAGGGCGATGACATAGCCCAGCGGGTGGATCAGGCCCTCCGGCACCCGGATCGCGTGGAAGACCGGCTCCAGGAGGTGCGCCACCGTCGGCTCGGCCACCGCGCCGAGGGTCAGGGAGCAGACGGTGATGCCGAACTGCGCGGCGGCCATCATCTGCGGCAGGTTCTCCAGCCCGTACAGCGCCTGTCTGGCGCGGGCGGAGCCGCGCGCGGCGTGCGGTTCGATCTGGCTGCGGCGTACGGAGACGAGAGCGAACTCGGCCCCGACGAAGTAGCCGTTGGCGAGGACCAGGAGGACGGCGAAGGCGAGTTGCAGCACGCTCATCGGACCCCCTCCGCCATCACGGGAGCGGACACGGACGCGGGCGTGGACACCGGCGTGAACGCCGGTGTGGACGCGGGCTCCGACGTGGGCGGCGCCCCGGTCCGCGGCGGCCGGGCGGCCCCCGCGGCGGGTCCGGGCTCGACGGGTGCGTCGTCCGTCAGCCGTATCAGCCGGACCCGTTCGGCCCGGTAGCGGTCCACCTGGCGCACGGAGAGCCGCCAGCCGGGCAGCTCGGCGCGGTCGCCGGGGGCGGGGATGCGGCCGAGCAGATCGGCGACGAGACCGGCCAGCGTCTCGTAGGGCCCCTCGGGGGCGTCGAGTCCGATGCGCCGCAGGGTGAGGATCCGGGCGCTGCCGTCGGCCTCCCAGGCGGGCCGGCCGTCGACGGGGTCGACGGGGGCCAGTTCCGGCCGTCCGTCGCCCTCGGCGTCGTGCTCGTCGAGCACCTCGCCGACCAGCTCCTCGACGATGTCCTCCAGGGTGACGACCCCGGCCGTACCGCCGTACTCGTCGACCACGGCGGCTATCGGCTGCTCGTTGCGCAGCCGCTCCAGGAGCTGCTGCACGGGCAGGGTCTCCGGGACGAGCAGCGCGGGGAGGGCGATCCGGCCCACCGGGGTGCGCAGCCGTTCCGCCACGGGGACGGCGAGCGCGTCCTTGAGGTGCACCATGCCGATGATCTCGTCGATGCGCTCGCGGTAGACGGGGAAGCGGGAGAGCCCGGTGGCCCGCGTCAGATTGACGACGTCGGCCGCCGTCGCGTCCGCCTGGAGGGCGCTGACCTTCACGCGGGGCGTCATCACATGCTGTGCGGTGAGCCGGCCGAGGGAGAGGGTCCGTACGAACAGGTCGGCCGTGTCCTGTTCGAGGGTGCCGGCCCGTGCGGAGTGGCGGGCCAGTGAGACGAGTTCCCCGGGCGTACGGGCCGAGGCCAGCTCGTCGGTCGGCTCCACGCCGAGTATCCGTACGAGGCGGTTGGCGACGGTGTTGAGCAGGGAGATCACCGGCCGGAACACGGTGGAGAAGAGATGTTGCGGGCCCGCCACGAACCCCGCGACCTGGAGCGGCCGGGAGACCGCCCAGTTCTTGGGGACGAGTTCGCCGATCACCATCTGGACGGCGGAGGCCAGCAGCATGCCGATGACCACCGCGACACCGGAGACGGCCCCGGCGGGCAGTCCGGTCGCGGAGAGCGGTCCGCCGAGCAGTTCGGCGAGCGCCGGCTCGGCGAGCATGCCGACGACCAGCGAGGTGATGGTGATGCCGAGCTGGGTGCCGGAGAGCTGGAAGGAGAGTTCCCGCAGGGCTCTGACGACGGAACGGGCGCGGCGGTCGCCCGTGGCGGCGGCACGCTCGGCGTCGGGGCGGTCCACCGTGATGAGGCCGAACTCGGCCGCCACGAAGAAGCCGTTGGCGAGGATGAGAAGGAACGCTGCGGCGAGCAGCAGAAGGGGGATGGTCATGCCGCCGCCTCGTCGAAGGGGGCGGCGCAGGTACTACCGGACGATCCGTCCATTGCTGGAGGGAGTCACTCCTCGGGTCGCAGGATGCCCCGCGGGCCGTCACGGCCGTCTGATGCGGGGCGGGGCGCACTCGGCGCCTCCGCCACCAGAGTAATCAAGACAGGGGCGGAGCGGACAGGACCTGGTGGCCCCTCGCCGTACGGGAGCCCCGTACGAGGCACTCCGGCCCCCGGACGGAGCCGCCGTCAGCGCGGGCCGTCGTCGCGTACGGAACGGGACTCGGTGAGGTCGCGCAGCGCGCGGGCGTCGCGGATGGCGCGCTCCTTGGCCACCCCGGGCTGGATGCCGAGGACGGGCAGGCTGCTGCCGTCGCTGAGGTCGAGGAAGACCCAGGGGTCGCCGGGCCGCAGGTTGACCCGCAGGATCTCGGCCCATTCCAGCCGCCGGGTGCGGGTGAGATTGACGACCGTCACGCCCGTGTCGTCGGCGACGACCTTGGGGCGGCTGAGCAGCGCCAGCACACCGAAGAAGAGCAGTGCGGTGACGATGAAGCTCAGCCGCTCCCCCGCGCTGAGCTGCTCCAGCATCAGCCCGATGGCCGAGATGACGACGAACATGACCGTGCCGACGGTGAGCAGCACCGTTCGGGTGACGGTCGGCCGGAACGTGACCGGCAGGGCGGGTACGGGGGCGGGCACCGGCATGGTTCTGGGTCTTCCCGGGGTGGCTGGTCGAGGAGGGCGGAGGCGGTCAGAGACGGCAGGCGTGGATGGCCGTGGTGAGGATGGCGCGGGCGCCCAGCGCGTAGAGGTCGTCCATGATCCGCTGCGCCTCCTTCGAGGGGACCATCGCGCGGACGGCGACCCATCCCTCGTTGTGGAGCGGGGAGATGGTCGGGGATTCGAGACCCGGGGTGAGGGCGACGGCGCGCTCCAGGTGCTCGGCGCGGCAGTCGTAGTCCATCATCACGTACGTACGGGCGACCAGGACGCCCTGGAGACGGCGGAGGAACTGCTGGACCTTGGGTTCCTCGGTGCCGGCGCCGCTGCGGCGGATGACGACCGCCTCCGAGGTCATGATCGGCTCGCCGATCACCTCCAGGCCCGCGTTCCGCAGCGAGGTGCCGGTCTCCACCACGTCCGCGATGATCTGGGCGACGCCCAGCTCGATGGCGGTCTCGACCGCGCCGTCCAGGTGGACGACGGAGGCGTCGACGCCGTGGTCCGCGAGGTGCCGGGCCACGATGCCCTCGTACGAGGTGGCGACGGTCATGCCGCCGAACTCGCCGACGCCGGTGGCGGTGCCCGGCTTGGTGGCGTAGCGGAAGGTGGAGCGCGCGAAGCCGAGCGGCAGGATCTCCTCGGCGTCCGCCTCGGAGTCCAGCAGCAGGTCGCGGCCGGTGATGCCGATGTCGAGGCGGCCGGAGCTGACGTAGATGGCGATGTCGCGGGGACGCAGGTAGAAGAACTCGACCTCGTTGTCCGGGTCGACCAGGACGAGTTCCTTGGACTCCTTGCGCTGCTGGTAGCCGGCCTCATGGAGCATCGCCGACGCAGGTCCGGAGAGAGAACCCTTGTTGGGAACGGCGATGCGCAGCATGAGGTCGTCTTCCTTCGTGCGGAGTTCGAGCGGAGGGTGATCGGGGAGGAAAGGGGTGGAACGGTACGAAGTGGTGCTGAGGTGATGCTCAGAGATGGGCGTACACGTCGTCAAGGGAGATTCCGCGCGCGACCATCATCACCTGGACGTGGTAGAGGAGCTGGGAGATCTCCTCGGCGGCGGCTTCCTTGCCCTCGTACTCGGCGGCCATCCACACCTCGGCCGCCTCTTCGACGACCTTCTTGCCGATCGCGTGGACCCCCTTCTCCACCAGTTCGGCGGTGCGGGAGGTGGCGGGGTCGCCCTGGGCGGCCTTCTGCTGGAGCTCGCTGAACAGCTCCTCGAACGTCTTCTTGGACATGGTGGCGCTCACTTTACGCGGCTGCTCGCGGGCTCCTGGCGCCAGGGTTCGGCGATGGTACGGAGGGTGGTGGCCGTGGCGACGGCGGCGGTGACCGCCTCGTGCCCCTTGTCCTCGTGGGAGCCTTCGAGACCGGCCCGGTCGAGGGCCTGTTCCTCGGTGTCGCAGGTCAGCACGCCGAAGCCGATGGGGACCCCGGTGTCCACGGAGACCTGGGTGAGGCCCTGGGTGACGCCCTGGCACACATAGTCGAAGTGCGGGGTGCCGCCCCGGATGACGACGCCGAGGGCGACGACCGCGTCGTAGCCGCGGCCCGCCAGCACCTTGGCGACGACGGGCAGCTCGAAGCTGCCGGGCACGCGCAGCAGGGTCGGCTCGTCGATGCCGAGGTCGCTCAGGGCCCGCAGGGCGCCGTCCACGAGGCCGTCCATGATCTTCTCGTGCCACTGTGCCGCGATCACGGCGACGCGGAGGTCTCCGCAGTTCTTGACACTCAGTTCGGGTGCGCCTTTGCCGCTCACGTCTCTCCTCGCATGCTGTGCTTCTCGCGGTGGTGGGGTCTTGGGGGTTTCACGGGCCGTACGGCCCTACGGTGCCGCTGGTCGCCGCGACCGTGCTACTGGTTGCCGCAGGTGGACGCCGTGGCGGCGTCGAGCCACGGCAGGTCGTGGCCCATCCGGTCGCGCTTGGTGCGCAGATAGCGGAGGTTGTGTTCGCCGGCCTGGACGGGCATCGGCTCGCGCCCGGTGACCCGCAGGCCGTGCCGGACGAGCGCCGTGGTCTTGTCGGGGTTGTTGGTCATCAGCCGCAGGCTGCGTACCCCGAGGTCGGTGAGGATCCGCGCGCCCGCCGCGTAGTCGCGGGCGTCGGCGGGCAGTCCCAGCTCCAGATTGGCGTCGAGGGTGTCGCGGCCCCGCTCCTGGAGTTCGTACGCGCGGAGCTTGGAGAGCAGCCCGATGCCGCGCCCCTCGTGGCCGCGCAGATAGACGACGACCCCCCGGCCCTCCGCGGTGACGCGCTCCATGGACGCCTGGAGCTGGGGGCCGCAGTCGCACCGCTGGGAGCTGAAGATGTCGCCGGTCAGGCACTCGGAGTGGACGCGTACGAGCACGTCCTCGCCGTCGCCCACCTCCCCGTGGACGAGGGCGACGTGCTCGA
The DNA here is from genome assembly GCF_042755665.1 of Streptomyces sp. NPDC059142. NCBI lineage: Bacteria > Bacillati > Actinomycetota > Actinomycetes > Kitasatosporales > Streptomycetaceae > Streptomyces > Streptomyces sp. NPDC059142. The sequence continues at coordinate 12,957 of NZ_JBHZDA010000053.1, read as the reverse complement.
CGCCGTCGACGGTGGAGCGGTAGCCGTACGCGGTGAAGTCGCCGTAGGCGGTGGGCAGGCTGACCTCGGCCTCGCGGCGGACGGTGGGCTCCGCGGTGCGGCGGTAGGCGATCAGGTCCTCGATGGAGATGATCGTCAGACCGTGCTTGCGGGCGAACGGGATCAGCTCGGGCAGCCGCAGCATCACCCCGTCCTCGCCCGCGATCTCCACGATCGCGCCGGCGGGACGCAGCCCGGCGAGCCGGGCGAGGTCGACGGCGGCCTCGGTGTGGCCGTTGCGTTCGAGCACCCCGCCGTCCCTGGCGCGCAGCGGGAAGACATGGCCGGGCCGGACGAAGTCGCCGGGCTCCGCCGCGCCCGAGGCGAGGAGCCGCAGGGTGGTGGAGCGGTCGGCGGCGGAGATCCCGGTGGTGACGCCGTGGGCGCCCGAGGCGTCGACGGTGACGGTGAAGGCGGTCCGCATCGACTCGGTGTTCTCGCCGACCATCTGCGGGAGTTCGAGCCGGTCCAGCTCCGCGCCCTCCATGGGGGCGCAGATCATGCCGCGGCACTCGCTCATCATGAAGGCGATGATCTCGGGGGTGGCCTTCTCGGCGGCGACGACGAGATCGCCCTCGTTCTCGCGGTCCTCGTCGTCCACGACCACGACGGGCCGGCCGGCCGCGATGTCGCGTATGGCCTGGGCCACCGGGTCCAGGGAGAGATCCTCGACGTTGTCGCGGGAGTACCAGGTGGGGCGCGGGACCTCGGCGTGCGGGGCGTCGGCGGACGCCACCTCTCCGAGGGCGGTGAGGGGTACGGGACGGGCTGTCATGCTGCTGCTCCTTCCAGGGTCAGGGCGCCGGCGCGGGAGCGCAGCCACCAGTCGCGCATGCCCCACAGGACGAGGGCGAGATAGATGACGTAGACGAGGCCGGAGAAGGCGAGCCCGCTGCTGAAGGCGAGGGGGACGCCGACGAGGTCGACGAGCAGCCAGGCGAACCAGAACTCGACGAGGCCGCGCGCCTGCGCGACCATCGCGGCGAGGGTGCCGATGAAGATGTACGCGTCGGGCCAGGGGTTCCAGGACAGTTCGGGCACGGCGGTGAAGAGCCCGCCGACGGCGAGGGTGCCCACGGCCGTACCGCCGAGCAGCACCCCGCGCTCGCGCCAGGTGGCGAACCGTACGGCGATCGAGCCGTCCTGCGCCTGCCGCCGGCCGCGCTGCCACTGCCGCCAGCCCCATACCGCGACGCCGATGACCAGGAGCTGCTTGCCGACACCGCCGCTGAGGTGGGCGGAGGCGTACGCGCCGACCAGGACGACGCCGGAGAGGAGCTGGGCGGGCCAGGTCCAGATGGAGCGCCGCCAGCCGAGGGCGAGCGCGGCCAGACCGATGGTGTTGCCGATCATGTCGGACCACAGGATGTGCTGACCGAAGGCGGCGAACGCCTCACCGTTCAGCCAGGACAGGGGGTTCACCGCGCGGACTCCTCGGCCTGTGCGCGCTGGGCGGGGCTCAGCAGGCGCTCGACGTACTTCGCGATGACGTCGACCTCCAGGTTGACCGGGTCGCCCGGTCCCTTGATGCCGAGGGTGGTCAGCGCGAGGGTGGTGGGGATGAGACTGATGGTGAAGTGGTCGGTGCCCGCGTCGACGACCGTGAGGCTGACGCCGTCCACGGTGATGGAGCCCTTCTCCACGACGTAGCGGGTCAGGGCGGCGGGCAGCGAGATCCTTACGATCTCCCAGTGCTCGGAGGGCGTGCGTTCGACGATGGTGCCGGTGCCGTCGACATGGCCCTGGACGATGTGTCCGCCGAGCCGCCCGCCGAGGGCCATGGGCCGCTCCAGGTTGACGCGGGAGCCGGCCCCGAGGGCGCCGAGGCTGGAGCGGTCGAGCGTCTCGGCCATCACATCAGCGGTGAACTCGCCGTCCGCGCACTCCACGACCGTCAGACAGACGCCGTTGACGGCGATGGAGTCGCCGTGCCGGGCGTTCTCGGTGACGACGGGGCCGCGCAGACGGAAGCGGGAGGAGTCACCGAGGTTCTCCACGGCGGTGACCTCACCCAGTTCTTCGACGATTCCGGTGAACACTCAACGCTCCTTCGTGGCGGTCGCGGCGGGCTCGGCGGCCCGTGCGACGGAGGTGTCGGGGATCTCGGGGATCTCGCTGGTTGCTTCGGGGTTCTCGCTGGTCGTTTCGGGGATCGCGGTGATCCGCAGGTCGGGACCGATCCGTACGGCCTCCGTCATCCGCAGCCGCAACGCCCCGGCGATCGTGGTGATTCCGGCGTCGCCGAGCGCGGCGCGACCGGCGCCGAGGAGGACCGGGGCGAGATAGCCGACGACCTTGTCGACCGCCGCGGCGGCGACGAAGGAGCCGGCCAGCGCCGGGCCGCCTTCGAGGAGTACGGAGCGGACGCCGCGCTCGTGCAGGACGGCGAGCAGGGCGGGGACGGACAGCCCCCGGCCGCCGGCCGCGCGGGGCAGCCGTACCACGTCGGCACCGGGGAGACCGCGGGTGTCGGCGTCCTCGGCGACCGCGATCAGGGTGGGCGCGGCGCCGTCCAGGACACGGGCGCCGGGCCGTACGGCGGTGGCCCCGGTGTCCAGGACGACCCGCAGCGGCTGGACGGCGCCCTCGACACCGCGGACCGCGAGGTGCGGGTCGTCTGCGCGGGCGGTGCCGGAGCCGACCACGACCGCGTCGGCCTCGGCGCGCAGCCGGTGGACGTCGGCGCGGGCCCCGGCGGAGGTGATCCAGCGGCTGGTGGCGTCGGCGGCGGCGATCCGGCCGTCGAGGGTGGCCGCGTACTTCCACAGGACGTACGGGCGGCCCCGGCGCACCGAGGTGAGCCAGGCGGCGTTGCCCGCCTCGGCCTCGGCGGCGAGCAGCCCCGGCTCGGCGGTGATCCCGGCGGCGTGGAGGGTGGTGGCGCCCCCGGCGGCCTGCGGGTTCGGGTCGGGGACCGCGTAGTGGACGCGGGCGATCCCGGCGTCGATCAGCGCCTGGGCGCAGGGACCGGTGCGGCCGGTGTGGGAGCAGGGTTCGAGCGTGACGTACGCCGTGCCGCCGCGGGCCCGGGGGCCCGCCGCGCGCAGGGCGTGGACCTCGGCGTGCGGGCCGCCGGCGCGCTGGTGGTGGCCCTCGCCCACGAGGTGTCCCGAGGCGTCCAGGATCACGCATCCGACGACCGGATTGGGGCTGGTGGAGCCGAGTCCGCGGGCGGCGAGCGTGACGGCCCGTCGCATGGCGTCCGCGTCGGTGACGCGTTCGGCGTGGGTGGCCACCCGGGTCCTCCTGCCTCTTCGGGCACGGACTCCGGGGCCTGTCGATGACGACAGAGAAACGGGACCACACAGGGGAACGCCGAGGCCGGGATCCGGGCTCGTCCGAGGACGTGCCGTCCGGTACGGCGTACCTGCACAGGCCCGCCGCGCACTGCCTCCCATCCGGACTTTAACCGTCGGTCCAGGAATCTCACCTGGTCAACCGGCCACTGGATGCGGCCGGGTCGCGGACTGTAACCGCCGGTTCGGAATTGCACCGACCCCGGAGTGCGCTGCTGCTGGTACGCGACCCAGTGTGCCACGGCTGATCGTCGGCGTTCCGGGCGAGCACTGTGGGCTGACTCACAGAAGGGGCGGGAATGCGGCCCAGGGGTTGCGCTCCACCCCTCCCACCTGCATCTCCACCGGCGAGCGGGGCGCCAGGACCCGACGGAAGGCGGCGCTCCGGGCCCGGCCCGCGGTCCGGTGTCTCATATGCCGGGCGGGGAACGGGGGTTCGGGCTCAGACCTCCGGCGCGAAGAGCGCGTCCTGCGCCGCGTCGCGCGCCGTGAGCAGCGCGCCCCGGAGCACGGCCGCGCCGCCGAGGGTCCCCGGTCTGACCTCCGTACGGAGCGGGGACATCGCGGCGAGCCGGTCCTCCACACGGGCGGCCAGCGGCTCGCCGCCCGCGTGACCGACCTCGCCGGCCAGCACGATCCGGCCGGGGTCGAGGACCGCTCCGACCGCCGCGGCGCCGATGGCCAGCCGGTCGGCGAGGGCGTCGAGGAACGCCGCGGCGCCGGGCCGCCCGTCCCCGGTGGCGGCGCGCACCAGCGCGGCGGACGGCGGCTCCTGGGGCGCGCCCGGGGCGGGGACCAGCCCGTACCCCTCGGCGAGCGCGCAGACGGCGGCCGACCCCGCGAGGCTGTGGAAGCCGCCGTCGCAGGTGGTCGACGAGGGCAGCCCGGCGGTGCCCGGCACGGGCAGGAAGCCGATCTCGCCCGCACCGCCGGAGGCGCCCCTGCGGAGCCGTCCGTCGAGCACGACGGCCGCGCCGATGCCGTGGCCGATCCAGAGCAGGACGAAGGTGTCCTGGCCGCGGGCGGCGCCGAGGCGCTGTTCCGCGAGGGCGGCGAGGTTGGTCTCGTTCTCGACCAGGACGGCGGCGGGCAGCCGCTCCTGGAGCACGGCGACGAGCCGCCGGTGCCACTCCGGCAGCCCGGTGCTGTCGCGGAGTTCGCCGGTGACGTCGACCAGCCCGGGGGCGCCGACGCCGACGCTGTGCAGGGGGACGCCGCCGGCCTGCCGGGCGGTGCGCTCCAGCAGCGCCACGGCCTGTTCGACGGCGGATTCCGTGGCGGTGTCGCTGCCGATGGGCAGGACGGCCTCGGCGAGGGTGACACCGAGCAGATCGGCGACGACGACGGCGACGCTGTCGGTCCGTACGTCCAGGGCGGCGAGATGGGCGCGGTCCGCGACGATCCCGTACAGCCGGGCCTTGGGGCCCCGGCGCCGCTCGTCGGTCTCCCCGACGATCGTGACCAGGCCCGAATCCTGGAGCCGGTCCACGAGGTCGGCGACGGTGGGGCGGGAGAGCCCGGTCATCGTCTTGAGCTGTCCCGCCGTCAACGGGCCTTCCTGCTGGAGCAGTCGCAGGGCCAGCCGGTCGTTGATGGCCCGTGCGGTGCTCGGGGATGCGGCCATGGCGGGATCCTTCCAGGTCGCTGCCGGGACACGGAGGTCCCTGGGCGTCTCTCATCCGTCCCCACCGGTCTCTATTTATCAGGCAGGGTTCCTGATAATTTACTCCCGCACCGGACGAGGTGTGTCAGCGGGTGGGCCCGGCGAACGGGACGCCCTCGTGGAGGGACCCCCTCGGAGGAGGCCGGAACGGCATGCGGGCAGACGCGGTCCACGACAAGCAGGCGATGCGGAGGGCCCGGATCGCCATCGCCGTCGTCTTCTGTGTGCACGGCGCGGTCACCGGCAGTTTCGCCACCCGGGTCCCCTGGATCCAGGAGCACGCCGGCATCAGCGCGGGACAGCTCGGCCTCGCGCTCGCCTTTCCCGCGATCGGCTCCGTGACGGCGATGCCGGTCGCCGGGGCGATCAGCCACCGGCTGGGCGCGCGCAACGCGCTGCGGGTGCTGCTGGCCCTGTGGACGCTGGCGCTGATCCTGCCGTCCCTCGCGCCGAACCTCGTCACGCTCTGCGTGGCGCTGTTCGTCTACGGCGCCTCGTCCGGCATGTCGGACGTGGTGATGAACGCCGTCGGCCTGGAGACCGAGGCCCGGCTCGACCGGTCGATCATCTCCAGCCTGCACGGCATGTGGAGCGCGGGCGCCCTGATCGGGTCCGCGGCCGGCGCCCTCGCGGCCCATCTCGGCGCCGACGCGCGGCTGCACCACCTCCTGGCCGCCCTGGTGCTCACGGCGCTGGGCCTGATCGCGTGCCGGAGCGTGCTGGACGTACGGAGCGCGCCCGAGGCCGACGCGCCGCCGAGGTTCGCGCTGCCGCCCCGGTCCGCGCTGCTCATCGGGGTCGTCGGGTTCTGCGCGGTCTTCGCGGAGGGCGCGAGCCTGGACTGGTCGGCGGTCTATCTGCGGGACGTCCTGGACACCTCGCCCGGGGTGGCGGCCGCCTCCACGACGGCCTTCGCGCTCACCATGGCGCTCACCCGGCTCTGCGGGGACCGGATGATCGACCGGTTCGGCGCGGTACGGTCCGTGCGCGCCGGCGGGGTGCTGGCCACGGCGGGCGGGCTGCTGGTGGTGGTCGCGCCGGATCCGCTGGTCGCCATGGTCGGTTTCGGGCTGCTGGGGCTCGGGGTCGCGGTCGTCGTGCCGCTGGCCTTCGCCGCGGCCGGGCGCTCGGGGCCGAATCCGAGCCAGGCCATCGCGGGGGTGGCCACCATCACGTACACCTCGGGGCTGATCGCGCCCTCGGCGATCGGCGCGGTCGCCGACGCGACCTCGCTGGTGGCCTCGTTCGGGCTGGTCACGGTGCTCACCTTCGGGCTGATCATCGGCGCGGGGATGCTCCGTACGGGGGACCGGCGGGCCGTCTCGGGCGGGGGCGGCGAGGCCCCGGCCGCCGAACCGGCCGGCGACCGGGCCGGGACGCCCGACCCGCTGGCCTGAGCGTCCCGCCGGGACGACGCGGCGTGGGCGACCGGGCCGTGACCGGGCGGACGGGACGCCCACGGCGGGAACGGCCCCGTCGCGGCACTACGATGGGCGCTGATCTTTTTCGGCCACGCGGCCGTCCGGTCGAGGTCGCCCGGACCGGAGCAGGACGTGGCGGCGCCGGTCACCGCACCGGACGCGACCCAGAAGTGGAGCCCCACCCATGAAGCTCGGCGTGCGCTGGACCCTGCACGGAGACGGGCGCACGCCCGCACCGGGCGCCGTCGTCCGCCCCGACGAGCGGCTGTCGTGGCCCCGTACGGCCGGACTCGGCGCCCAGCACGTGGTGGCGATGTTCGGGGCGTCGTTCGTCGCCCCGGTCCTGATGGGGCTGGACCCCAACCTCGCGATCATGATGTCCGGCATCGCGACGGTGATCTTCCTGCTGGCGACGCGCGGCCGGGTGCCGAGCTATCTGGGGTGCTCGCTCTCGTTCGTCGGCGTGGCCGCCGCCATCCGGGCCTCCGGCGGCGACAGCTCCACCGTCACCGGCGCGATCCTGGTCGTGGGCGGCGTGCTCCTCCTGGCCGGGCTCGCGGTACGCCGCTTCGGCGCCCAGGTCATCCACACGGCGATGCCGCCCGTCGTGACGGGCGCGGTCGTGATGCTGATCGGTTTCAACCTGGCACCGGTGACGGCCGCCACGTACTGGCCGCAGGACCAGTGGACCGCCCTGCTGGTCATGGTGTTCACCGGGCTCGCCGTGGTCTGTCTGCGCGGCTTCTGGTCCCGGATCGCGATCTTCCTCGGGCTGGTCTTCGGGTACGGGATCTCCTGGGTCTTCGACCAGGTCTTCGGCCGGATCCACTCCCCGGCGGGCGGCGCCGCGGCCGTCGACCACTGGCGGCTGGATCTGTCGGGTGTCGGCCAGGCCCCCTGGGTGGGGCTGCCGGACTTCCACGGGCCGAGCTTCGAGTGGTCGGCGATCCTGCTCGCGCTGCCGGTGGTGATCGCGCTGATCGCGGAGAACGCGGGCCATGTGAAGGCGGTCGGCGAGATGACCGGGGACCCGCTCGACGACGAACTGGGCACGGCGATCGCGGCGGACGGCGCCGCCTCCATGCTCTCCACCGCCGTCGGCGGCCCGCCCAACACCACGTACTCCGAGAACATCGGCGTCATGGCCGCCACCCGCGTCTACTCCACCGCCGCGTACTGGGCCGCCGCCGGTTTCGCCCTGCTCTTCGGGCTCTGCCCCAAGTTCGGCGCGGTGGTGGCCGCGATCCCCGGTGGGGTGCTCGGCGGGATCACCGTGATCCTGTACGGCATGATCGGGCTGCTCGGCGCGCAGATCTGGACCAACGCCGGGGTGGATCTGCGTAATCCGCTCAACCTGGTGCCGACGGCGGCGGGCATCATCATCGGGGTCGGCGGGGTGAGCCTGAAGTTCTCCGACTCCTTCGAGATCGGCGGGATCGCGCTCGGCACGATCGTCGTGATCACCGGCTACCACGCCCTGCGCGCCTTCGCCCCGGCGCACCTCAAGGGACCCGAGGGGCCCGGGGACCCGCAAGGCCCCCACGGACCCGAAGGACCCCGGGGACCGGAGCGTCCGGAGGGGCCTGACGACGACCGGCCCGCTCAGCCCGTCGCCAAGTCGTAGGCGCCCTCGGGGGTGAACGAGCCCGCCGCCCCCGTGCAGCCGTCCGACTCCCCCGGCAGCTTCACCCAGAGATACGCGTCGATCCGCGCCTCGCCCGTGTCGGTCGTCGGCGCCCGGCCCAGCGCCCGCCCCGCCGGATCGCACCACTTCCCGGCGGCCGGCGCCCCGTTGCCGTTGCGGCTGGTGTCGATCACCGCGCCCAGCCGGGCGGGACCGCCGAGCGCGGCCAGCACCCGCCGGGCGTACGCCGCCTCGTCGGCGGTGCGGTGGAAGTTGGCCACGTTGGTGAAGACACCGTCGCCGCTGCTCGCCGCCCCGGCGGCGCGCAGCAGCTCCGCCTGCCGCTCGGCCGGGTGCCAGCCGGAGTGGCCCGCGTCGAAGTAGACCCGCGCCGCCGGGGCCGCGGCGTGGATCGTACGGGCGGCGCGGGCCAGCGAGGCGTATCTGGCCTCCCTCGCCGCCGCGTCGAGGCAGTCGGAGAGCGCGACCGAGTCGGGTTCGAGGACGACGATCGAGGGTCCCGCGCCGAGTCCGGCCGCGAACTCCGCGATCCAGCCGTCGTAGGCGGCGAGATCGGGCGCGCCGCCCTGCGAGGCGCCGCCGCAGTCCCGGTCGGGGATCGCGTACGGCACGAGGACGGGCACCCGGCCCGCCCCGGCGGCCCCGGCGGTCACCGCGCGCACCTCGCCCGTGACGGCTCCGGGGTTGTACGCGGCGAACCAGACCGCGGCGGGCCGCGCCGCGATCCGCGACTCGATCAGCGGGCGCCGGGGGTCGTCACGGTGCGCGGCGACCCAGTCGAGCACCTGCGAGGCGGGGTGCCGGTAGAGCGCGCCCTCCGCGGGCCCGGCGGTCCGGCCCGCCGCGGCGGCCGGCGGGGTGGACGGCGCGGATGTACGGGAGGGGCGCGGCGGCGCCGACAACGCCACGGCCGACGGCGACGACGCGAGCGACGGCGACGGCGCGGGCGGGGGGACGGCGGCCCGGGTGGGCACCGCGGGCAGCGGTGCGACCACCGGCGAACGGCTGGGCTCGGGCCCGGCCGTCTCCCGCCCGTCAGGCCCCGCGACGGCGGTCAGCACACCGGTGACGGCGGAGACGGCGACCACCGCCGAGGCGGCCACGGCCATCGCGTGATGCCGGACGGCACGGCGCCGTTCGATCCGTTCGCGCCGCGCCGTGGAGCGCCGTACCCCTGTTCCCGCCATTTCGGGCATCCCCCTTCGCACGGTGCCCGGCCGGACGTGCGCCGGGCCGGGCGTGCGCGAGCCTATGCCGGTGGGCGGGGCGGTCCGGCCCGGATCGGCGGGGTGCCCGGCCCCGGGCGGGCGGCGCCGCAGCGATGTACGTCCGCTGCGGTCACCCGGGGCCGGCCACGCTCGGCCCGGTTGCGCAGCGGGGGCTGCGCCCCGGCGCGGGCCACCGGTGGACACCTGTCGTACGTGGGGGCCGGCCGGTGTTCCTCAGTCCTCCGGGAGTTCCACGGGCGCGAGTTCGTCGAACAGGTCGCCGGGCCCGGGGTTCGTCGGGTCCGTGGCGCCGCCGAAGTGGCGCATCACGCCCCACACCGCGTTGAGCGCGGTCTGCACGGCGCCCTCCGCCCACCCCGCCGTCCACGAGATGTCGTCCCCGGCGAGGAAGAGGCCGCGCCGGTCCTCCGGCAGCCGGTCCTGCATGAAGTGGGTGAACAGGCGCCGCTGGTAGCGGTAGTGGCCGGGCAGGTTGGCCTTGAAGGCGCCCATGAACCAGGGCTCGTTCTCCCAGGACACGGTCACCGGGTCGCCGATGAGGTGCTTGCGGATGTCGACCTTCGGATAGATCTCGCCGAGCGAGGTCAGCATGACCTCCATCCGCTCCTCCGGCGAGAGCGGCAGCCACTTGAGGCTGTCGTCGCACCAGGTGTACGAGAGGCAGATGACCGCAGGCCGGTCGGGCCCGTCGTCCAGCAGATAGGTGCCCCGGGTCATCCGGTCGGTGAGCGTCATCGACATCGTGTCCCGCCCGGTCGGCTCGCCCCGGTCGTCCACGGCCTCGTCCCGCCAGAACGGCCGGTCGACGGGGACGAACAGCTTGGACGACTCCATGTAGTGGGTGCGCTCCATCGCCGTCCAGTGGTCGATCGGGAAGAGCGAGTCGTCACAGGCGATCTTGGAGAGCAGCAGCCAGGACTGGGCGGTGAAGACCGCGGCGCGGTAGGTACGGATCCGGCCCGAGGCGTCCGTCACCGTGATCCGGTTGCCCGCCGTACGGTGCAGCCGGGTCACCGCGGGGCGGGGCGCGCCCTCGTGCAGCGAGGCGAGCGAGGTACCGGCCGGCCAGTGGGTGAGCTTGCCGGGGGCGCGCTCCCAGAGCCGCAGCGGAAGCTGCTGGCTGCCGCCGACGATCGAGCGGTGGTGGTCGTCGGCCTCGGTGTAGACGACGCGCAGGATCTCCAGGATGGAGTTGGGGAAGTCGGTGTCCCAGCCGCCGGTGCCGAAGCCGACCTGGCCGAAGATCTCCCGGTGCCGGAAGGACGCGAACGCCGGGGAGGCGCAGAGGAAGCCGTAGAAGGTCTGGTCGTCGAGCTTCTCGACGAGCTTCGCCCAGATCTCCCGGATCCGGGGGATGTCGCGCTCGCGCAGCGCCCGGTTCATGGCGGAGAAGTCGGCGCCCTCCTCCAGGGCGGTGTTCCAGGCGTCCATCACCTCGTGGAAGACGGGCGGCAGGTCCTCGACGGTCCGCGCGTAGTGGGAGGTGCCCTTGAGGTCGACCACGGTGGACGGGGTGCCGGGGGCGAGCGGGTTGGGGAAGGGCCGGGTCTCCAGGTCCACCAGGTCGATGTAGTGGCGCAGCGCGGTGGAGGACGGCGGGAAGCGCATGGCGCCCATCTCGGCGGTCAGCCCGGGGTCGCAGCCGTCGAAGCCGACGGTGCGCAGCCGCCCGCCGATCCGGTCGGCCTCGTACACGACGGGCTTGAGCCCCATCTTCATCAGTTCGTACGCGGTGACGATGCCGGAGAGCCCGCCGCCGATGACGGCGACCTCCGCTCCGTGCTCGGTCGCGGGGATCTGGCCGAGCCCGGCGGGGTGGGCGAGGAAGTCGTCGTAGGCGTAGGGGAAGTCGGGACCGGCCATGGTGATCGGCGGCTGCGCGTCGGTGTGCTGGACGGCGGTGGGCACCGTGGACGTCATGGGGTACGGACTCCTCGCGGGCGGGTACGGGAACGCGGGCACGGACGGGACGGGGTGGCGCGGCGGAACGGTTCCTCGGATACGGGGCGGTCAGCCCAGCGCCGTGTAGAGACCGGGGCGGCGGTCGGCCAGATACGGGTTGGCCGCGCGGGAGGCGGTCAGGAGGGCGCCGTCGACCTCTCCGAGGAGCAGTTCCTCGCCGCGTCCCGCGCGCGCCCGGACGGCGCCGTCGGGGCCGGCGAGGCAGCTCAGTCCGACGAACTCGAAGGCGTCCTCCTCGCCGGGGGTGGCCTCCCGGCCGGTCCGGTTCACATACGCCACGTACATCTGGTTCTCGAAGGCGCGGACCGGCACCATCGATTCGGCGACGAACTGGAACGGGTGCATCTGGGCCGTGGGCACCAGCAGCAGATCGGTGCCGGCGAGGGCGTGGGCGCGGACGTTCTCGGGGAACTCCACGTCGTAACAGATCATGATCCCGATGCGCAGCCCGGCCAGTTCGGCCTGGACGACGGGGTGCTCCCCCGGGGTGAACCAGGCGCGCTCGTAGCAGCCGAAGAGATGGGTCTTGCGGTAGTTGGCGAGGCGGCTGCCGTCGGGGCCGATCAACTGCGCGGAGTTGTAGAGCGCGCCGCTCGCCGGGTCGGCGTCCCGCTCGGGGTAGCCGTAGAGCACCGCGAGCCCGTGGCGTACGGCGATCTCCGCGACCGCGGCGGCGCCCGGCCCGTCGGCGGTCTCGGCGAGCCGGGGCACGGCGTCGCCGATGGCGTAGCCGGTCAGGAACATCTCGGGGCAGACGAGCAGCCCGGCCCCGGCCGCCGCGGCCCGGCCCGCGGCCTCGTCGAGCACGCGCAGCCCGCCGTCGACGGAGCCGGGCCGTCCCGGGCTCTGGAGCAGGGCGGTACGGAGCGGGGGCATGGCTGACCTCGGGCGGGGTGCGAAGGGGGTCCGGCGGGAGTCCGCGGGGACAGCTCGACGGTACGGTCCGCCCGAGGCGCGGGACAAGACACGTCCGTTGCGCGCGAACCATCGATCCGTTGCGTGATCGGCCGCGCCGACGGCGATTCGTTGTCCGCACGACGCTTCGTTGCCCACCCGACGCCTCGTCGTCCACGCGCGGCTGTTCGTTGTCCACACGACGCCTCGTCGTCCGCCCGCTTGCGGGGCCCGGCGGGTCAGTGGTGGCGGCGCAGCAGCGGGGAGAGGACGAGCACCGACTTCGTACGCTCCACGTAGGGCTCGCCCGCGATCCGCTCCAGGACCTGCTCGAAGTGGCGCATGTCGGCGGCGAAGACCTGCACGACGGCGTCCGCCTCGCCGGTCACGGTGGAGGCCGCCACGACCTCCGGGAGCCGTTCCAGGCCGCTGCGGATGGCGTCGGGCGAGGTGTTGCGGCGGCAGTAGATCTCGATGAACCCCTCGGTCTCCCAGCCGAGCGCGGCGGGGTCGACCCGTACGGTGAAGCCGGTGATCGCGCCGGTGGCGCGCAGCCGGTCGACGCGCCGCTTCACGGCGGGCGCGGAGAGGCCGACGAGGGCGCCGATGTCGGCGTAGGAGCGGCGGGCGTCGTCGGCGAGGGCGTGGACGATGCGTTCGTCGAGTTCGTTCAGTCGCACTGCTGGTGGTTCATTTCTCTGTGCGCGGGCCCGGGGCGGCCCGGGGGCCCCCCCGGCACCACCGCCCGCGCCCCCCCCCCCCCCCACCGCACCCAAGGGGGGCCCGCGCGCCCCCCCGCCCCAACCCG